>NZ_CALLZT010000009.1:0-28815 GCF_937858515.1 uncultured Gordonia sp.
GCCTCGATGAACGAGATCGCGCACACCATGCCCAGCCACACGAAGGTGACGGCCACGGCCAGTGCCTGGGCGCCGGACATCACGCCGCCCCGACGCGAACGAGTTCGGGACCGAAGGTCTCGTAGTGGATGTTGTTCTCCGGCATTCCGCGTTCGAGCAGCTGGGTGCGGATGGAGCTGAGGAACTCGGCCGGTCCGCACAGCAGTGCATGCGAATCATCGTGTACCGCAACCCCTTCCAGTGACATGTAGCCGGTGCGGACCTGCTCCGAGGCGCCGGGGACGTAACCCTCCTCGTACCACTGGGTCAACTGCGCGTTCGGCAGTTGCCCGACGAGCGCTGCGAGTTGGCCGCGATGCGGCTGCGAAGCACGTGAGCGGTCCGCGTGCAGGACGGTGATGGGACGTGAATCCTGCTGGGCGGCAAGAGCTGTCAGTACTCCGATCGCGGGTGTGCAGCCGATGCCCGCCGAGGCGATGAGCAACGGGGTGCCGTCGTCGGGGACCACGAGATCGCCGAACGGGGTGCTCACGTGCAGGGTGTCGCCCTCGAAGACCTGCTCGTGCAGGAATCCCGACACCTCGCCGACGTTCTTGATGCTGATCTGCCAGTCCGGCCTGTCGGTGCCGCCGGTGAGCGAGTACTGACGAATCTGGTGGGCGCCGTCGGCGAGCGGGACCTGGACCGAGATGTACTGTCCGGCATGGAATGACGGAAGCGGCGAACCGTCGGCGCCGGCCAGGGTCAGGGAGATGGTGTCGGGGGACTGGTACTGCCGTCCGGTCACCACCACGTCACGCCACACATCGCCGGGCACCACGCCGGCCTGTTTGTACAGCTCGTTCTCCTCCTCGATCAGCGCGTCGGCCATCTGCCAGTACAGGGCGTCCCACGCCTCGGCGACCTCCGGGGTCACTGCCTCACCGAGGACCTCGACGATGGCCTCGAACAGGTACTTGTGGACGATCTGGTATTGGTCTCGGGTGATACCCAGCGATGTGTGCTTGTGGGCGATGCGGTCGAGGATGAACTGCTGCCGGGCGCGGTCGGGGACCAGCTGCAGCTGGGCGTAGGCGGCGATGGAACCGGCCAGGGCCTGCGGCTGTGCGCCGGTCTTCTGGTGCGTCCGGTTGAACAGATTGTCGAGTAGGTCCGGGTGCGCGGCGAACATGCGCCCGTAGAAGTTCGGCGTGATCTCGGGGATCGCGGCACCGACCGCGGGCAGAGTCGCCTCGATGGTCTTCAGGTGCGGTTCGGACAGCATTGCTACTCCATTCTGTGCCGGGGGCTTTCCGGCTGTTTCGATTCCCCAGGCGGGTGACCTGGGGGTGAGTCCGTTCGGGGTCTATCGGATGCCGGCGGCGTCTTCAGTACCGGATGCGGTTGTCCGCGTAGGTGTTCCGATGCTGAGCAGGGTGATCCGGGCGGATGAGGAAGCGAGTTCGTCGATCGTGTGCGCATCGAGTGAGTCATAGAAGGCCCGCTGTGCCTGGGCGAGTGCGCCACGTAGCTTGCAGTTGCCCCGCAGTGGGCACGGTTGCGGCCCATCGCAGTCGACCACCTCGCCGTCGCCTTCGAGTTTGCTTGCGAGCCAACCCACTTGAGCGGTGCGTCCCAGTTCCGTGACCGCTATCCCGCCGGACCGGCCGCGCCGGGAGTGGATGACGCCGAGCTCGCTGAGCCGGCTGACGACCTTGGCCACATGGGTGTAGGGCACCGCCAGCTCCGCAGCGAGATCCCGGGAGGTGAGCGTGGTGTCCGCCGGGGCGGTGACCAGGCGCATCACGACCCGAAGTCCGATGTCGGTGAACCGGGTGAGTTGCATAAGACCAGGTAACAGAATTGGTATCTGTGATGTCAATTTAAAAGTGATCGGGGTCACGGTGCGTCGATGCAAGAGAGGGCCAAGGTCCCGTGACCCGGGGTCCGAGGGCTCAGCTCAGGATGCGGTCACCGGCTCGCAGCAGTGCGCTCGGCAGCTGCTTCCCGATCAACCGCTGGGCGAGTGCCGCCGCCGAAATGGCTTGTTCCAGATCCACATCCACCGAGACGTCGCTGTCGCGGAGCATGTATACGAGGTCCTCGGTCGCGATGTTTCCGCTGGCACCGGGGGCGAACGGGCATCCACCGAGCCCGCCGACGGACGCGTCGAGCCGATTCACTCCCGCCAGCACGGCGGCATAGGCGCTCGCCAGGCCGGTGCCGCGGGTGTTGTGGAAGTGACAGCCGAGCGGCAGTGCGCCGATCGCCGGACGCACCTGATCCAGGAGCGCGGTCACCCGACCCGGCGTTGTGGTTCCGATCGTGTCGGCGATGGCGATGCGGTCGGCACCCGCGTTCACCGCGGCTTCGACGATGCGCATGACCCGATCCGGTGGTGTGGGTCCGTCGAACGGGCAGTCCCAGGCGGTCGCGATGATCACTTCGACAGTGGCGCCCGCGTCGTGGGTGATCGCCGCGATCTCGTCGATGGCGGCAGTGGCGGCGGCACTGTCTCGGCCGACATTTGCCTGGCTGTGCGAATCAGCCGCGGACACAACATATTCGATCGAGTTCAGACCTGCGTCGAGCGCCCTGCGAGCCCCATTGGGGCTGGCGACCAGGGCGGAGAAGGCGACTTCGGGGAAGCGTTTGAGTTCCCGGGCGATGTCGGGTGCGTCGGCGAGGGCGGGCACCTTGCTCGGGGAGACGAAGGCGGTCGCCTCGACCTCGGTGACGCCAGTGGCCACGATGGCTTCGAGGAGTTCGATCTTGGCGTCCGTCGAGATCGGGTCCTCGATCTGTAGCCCGTCGCGCATCGCGACTTCGCGGATGGTCACATGCGTGGCGGTCACAGGATTCCGTCCTCGGTCAATTGGTCCAGCCGTTCGGGGGTGTAGCCGAGCAGATCGCGGTACACCTCGTCGTTGTGCTGTCCCATCGCGGCCGGCCCGGCGTTGCGCACAGCGCCCGGCGATTCGGAGAGTTTCGGAATGATGCCGGGCCCCTTGACATTCCGGTTCGCTCGCTCATCCCAGTGGTCGATGATCATCTCCCTGGCCACCAGTTGCGGGTCGTTCACCACCTCGGCGACGGTGTTGATGGGCCCGGCGATCACGCCGGCGGCCGACAATGTGTCGACGAGATCGGTGGGGGAATGCTGCGCTGCCCACGCGCCGATGATCTCGTCGAGCCGGTCCTGATTGCGTCCCCTCGCGACGTGGTCGACGTAGTCGGGATCGTCGGCCAGTTCGGGCCGCCCCATCGCCCCACACAATCTGCGGAAGACCGTGTCCTGGTTGGCCGCGATGACGATCCAGCTGCCGTCGGAGGACTGGTAGATGTTCGACGGCGCGATACCGTCGAGCCGGGTTCCGGATGGTCCACGGACCACACCACCGACGTCGTAGTCGGGAATCGTGGACTCCTGCACCGCAAGACACGCCTCGATGAGTGCGGTGTCGACGACCTGGCCGCGGCCGGTGACCGTCCGGCGGTAGAGCGCGGCGAGCGCTCCCTGCGCGGCGAACATACCGGCCAGCGTATCGCCGAGGGAGATCGCGAGCCTTGGCGGCGGACCGCCGGGAAAGCCGTTCATGTGGCGCAGCCCGCTCGCCGCCTCGGCGACGGAGGCGTAACCGGGTTTCTGGGCGTCCGGCCCGGTCTGCCCGTAACCGGACACCCGGACCAGGATGAGACCCGGATTGGTCTCGGACAGAACGTCATAGCCCAGATCCCACTTCTCCAGGGTGCCGGGCCGGAAGTTCTCGACGACGATGTCGGCCTCCTTCGCCAGATCCAGAAAGATCTGGCGCCCTTGCGGTTTACGGAGGTTGAGGGTGATCGACTTCTTGTTGCGTGCGTGCACGGTCCACAGAAAGCGGTGCCCGTCGAGTTCGGCCTGCCCCCACGTGCGGATCGGGTCGGGCTGGCCCGGCGCCTCGATCTTGATGACGTCGGCGCCCATGTCGCCGAGAAGCCGCCCGGCGAAGGGGCCGGAGATCAGTGTGCCGATCTCGATCACGCGAATGCCGTCGAGTGCGCCCGTAGTCAATGTGTGCTCCGTCCGTGCTGGTGCGGAAATTGGTGGTTCGAACGCTACAACACCGGCGAGCGTCGTCGTTCCACGCGCGTGATCGGGCTGTGGCTGCAACACTATGGCGATGACGACGCAGGGTGGGTTCTTCGGGTGGACGAAGGTGGATCAGGGTGCGGTCATCGCGCCCGATCAACGGTTGAGTTGGCCGCGGACGGTCAGTATCGGGTTGCAGCACATCGTCGCGATGTTCGGTGCGACGTTCCTGGTTCCGGTGCTCACCGGGTTCTCGCCGGCGACGACGCTGTTTTTCAGCGGCATCGGCACCCTGCTGTTCCTGATCATCACCCGCAACCGGATGCCCAGTTACCTGGGATCGAGCTTCGCGATCATCGCGCCGGTGCTTGCCGCGACCGCGTCGGACGGTCCGGCGGCGGCGCTCGGCGGACTCGTCGTGGCGGGTGCGTTGCTCGCGATCATCGGTGTGATCGCGCACTTTGCGGGCATCAGCTGGATCGAGGCGCTGATGCCGCCGATCGTGACCGGTGCGATCGTCGCGCTGATCGGTTTCAACCTGGCGCCGGCGGCCAAGAACAACTACGAGCAGGGGGCGGTGACCGCAACCATCGTGCTGGTGCTGCTGGTGTTGTCGGTGGTGCTGTTCAAGGGTCTGCTCGGGCGGCTGGCGATCTTCCTGAGTGTGGTGCTCGGATACCTGATCGCCTGGTGGCGCGATGAGATCGACACCAGTGCCATCGGTGATGCCAAGTGGATCGGTCTTCCCGACTTCCAGGGGCCGAGCTTTCACCTGTCGGTACTGCCGATGTTCTTGCCGGTGGTGCTGGTGCTGGTCGTGGAGAATATCGGTCACGTCAAGTCGCTTACCGCGATGACCGGCATCAACTACGACCGCAGCGTCGGCCGGGCGCTGTTCGCCGACGGCGTGTCGACGATGCTGGCCGGCAGCGGCGGTGGTTCGGCCACCACTACTTATGCCGAGAACATCGGAGTCATGGCGGCCACCAAGGTGTACTCGACCGCCGCCTACTGGGTGGCCGGTATCGGCGCAATCCTGCTCGGCCTCTCGCCCAAGATCGGCGCGACCATCGCCGCGATCCCGCCCGGTGTACTCGGCGGCGTTACCACCGCGCTGTACGGCCTCGTCGGCATCCTCGGTATTCACATCTGGGTGAGCAACAAGGTCGATTTCTCCAAGCCGATCAACCAGTTCACCGCCGCCATCGCCCTCATCATCGGCATAGCCGACTACTCGTGGAAGATCGGCGACCTCCAGTTCGGCGGCATCGCCCTCGGCGCCATCGCCGCGCTCGCGATCTACCACTCGATGAAGTTCATCGGCGGCCTGCGCGGCACCGTCGAACCCGAGAGTCCGGCGAAGTCGGAGCCGGTGCTGTGAGCCCGCAGTGTGTCCGTGTCGCTCAAGGTGACCCTGATAGTGGAGGATTGCCTACCCTATTTGGCGATGCGTAACATTGTCCGGCGTGAAACTTGACAGGTCAGCGACCACAGCGGGTGGCTGTGCGGGAATCGTCCGGGCGGGCACGCGTGCCGCAGTTCTCTTCAGGTCGTCGACGTCGGTGCGGCCGTCATGGTGACGACGACGGCACCGGCTGACGACACCGCATCGCCGGCGACCCGGCGTCTGTTCGGCTGGTGGGTGGCAGCCATCACCGCGATCGCCGCCGTGGCGGTGGGCCGCGGAATCGGCACGTCGTTGTGGGGCGACGAGACCATCACCGCAAGCACTGTGTCGCGGAGCTTCACCGACACCGTCGCGGTCCTCGGAAACGCCGACGGCGGGTTCGCCGGATACTCGCTGTTCATGAACCGGTGGGTCGCGCTGGGCGGCACCTCCGAGTTCTGGCTGCGATTGCCGTCGCTGCTGGCCGTTCTCGGGACGATCGTGCTGGCAGCGGTCCTCGGACGGTGGCTTGCCGGGCCCGTCGCCGGGATCGTGGCGGCGGTGCTTCTCGCCCTGCACCTCCAGTTGACCAGCAACTACGCGCTCGAAGCCCGCCCGTACGCCCTTACGGTTCTTGCGGTGACAGCCGTCGCTGCGCTTCTGTACCGGTCGAGTTCACGTGGCTTCACCACGAGGACCCTTGTCGCGATCGGGGTTCTGGTGGCCGTGGCGATCAGCCTGCACACTCTCTCGGTGGTCGCTGTCGCCGCCATGGTGCTGTGGCTGATATCGGCGACGAAGGCGACCACCTGGAATCGTTCGCTGGCCGTCACGGCATCGGTGATGGTGGTGATCGATGCGGCGGTTCTGCTCGTGATGGTATCTCTTGCCGCGCGCTTCACAGATCTGCAGATGTGGCTGACACAACCGACGATCGGCGAGGTATTCGTGTATTCGCGGATGGTCGCAGGAGTGCCGGCGTTGGGATTTCTACTGGCCAGCGTAGGTGTGTTCGCCGCTGCGGGCGCCCGCAGGTGGACTGCGTTGCGAGTGGGCAGCACGGACCTGTGGACACTCGTGCTGTGGGCTGTGGGTCCGCTCGTGGTGCTGACTGTCGGCGGCTGGCTGTACAAGCCGATGTTGACGCTGAGATACGTTCTGTCCTCGGCGGTGGCGTGGGCGCTGCTCGCGGGTGTGGCCGTTGCGGTGGCGTGGGAACTGATCGCTGGCCGCAAGGTCGGCCGGATCGTGTTCGCGTGCGGGTTGGCCGCTATCGCGGTCGTGGCCGGCAGTCTGAGTCCGGTCGCAAAGATCGAGGATCCTCGGGGAGCGGCGGAGTGGATAGCGCACGACTATCAGCCGGGGGATGCGATCATCTACTCGCCGAGCTGGTGTGAACCGGCAGTCCGCTGGTATCTGAGTGAGTCGCCGGACTCGGCCGTGCTTCCCGACGGAGGCCCGGTCAACCTCGCCGCCGGGGAAAAGTCGGCACGCGATGCCGATTCGTTCTGGACGCCCTCAAGGCCCGATCTCGTCGGCCTTGTGAAATCCTCGGGCATCGACGGGGAGTTCGAGCGGCTTGTCGCCGGTCGCGCTCGGATCTGGCTGGTTTCGATCCCCGCCAGAGAGGACGAAGGCTGGGACCCGATCCCCGAGGTGGGTGTCCCACTCGGCCGCGCGCTGAGCAGTAGCTGGACGGACGCCCGGAGTAAGGACTTCGGCGCCATGAAGGTCACCCTCTACACCCGGCCGTCGCGCTGACCGTCACCGGACGGGTCGAGTGGGCACCTGCGCGAACCGGAGCTGATCACGATTGACGCAGGTTATGCAATTAGATAATTTGGACTGGTGGATGGGGTCAAGCCGGTTGAGTGGCGCGGAGACAGTAGCGATGTCATCCGTTCTCTGAGTGAGGACCTGCGCGATGATCTCGGGTACATGCTGCACCAGGTGCAAACGGACCGGACACCGTCGGACTTCCGGCCGATGCCCACCGTCGGTGCCGGCGTGTATGAGTTGCGTGCGAGCGATAGTGACGGCATCGCGCGCTTGATGTACATCGCCAAGTTCGCCGAGGCTGTGTACGTGCTGCACGTTTTCCAGAAGAAGACGCAGAAGACACCGCAGAAGGACATCGACAAGGCGGCCAAACGCCTACGAGATTTGATGAGGGAACGCAATGGCTAAGAGTGTGTGGCACGACCTGTACCCGGATGATCCGGGCAAGGTCGCGCAGATGGAAACCCGCGCCAATCTGATGATGGCGATCGGTGACCGCATCCGCGAACAGGGATGGAACGGCCGCGAAACCGCCCAGCGGCTCGGGATCACCGCCCCGCAGGCATCGGACCTGATGAACGGGAAGGTGTCGAAGTTCAGCGTCGACGCGTTGGTGAGATTCCTTGAGCCGCTGGGCCTGGCGATCCATGTGGACCGCATACCAGCTTGAGGGCTGTGCGGCGATTGCCGACCAGTCGGAGGCGGGAAAGACCGTGATCCATCACTTTTGAGGACTATTCGAGTACGTGATGGTCCAGGCCGTCCCGAACGGCGGCGTAACACCTGGCAAATAGTGCCCCCAGCAGGACTCGAACCTGCGACCTAGGGATTAGAAGGCCCTTGCTCTATCCACCTGAGCTATGGAGGCGCGTGCCTCACGTCACGTGCGACGTAGGGCGACAACCGGACAGAGTATAGCCGGACCTACAGTGGTCGCATGAACCGCGCGTCGTCGACAGCCCCGACCACGCCCGGCCGGGACGAGATGCGCGACGAGCGCGGTGTCGTGGCCGGGCTGTGCTGGATGGTCGGGTGGGTGGCCGCGATCGTCGCGGTGGTGGTCACGTCCGCGAGTGCGGCGTCGGCGATCAAGCTGGCCGGCGTTCCCGATCCGGGCTGGATCACCACGTACGGCTTGCCGGTGGTGGGCGGCGTGGGTCAGCTCAGCGCCGCGATCGCGCTGGGGTCGGCGGTGCTCGCGGCGTTCTTCGTACCCGCGCAGGCCGACGGGATCTTCGACATCGGTGGCTACCGGGCGATGCGGATCAGCGCTGTGGCCTCGCTCGTCTGGGGTGTGTGTGCGCTGCTCGGTGTGCCGTTGGCCATCTCAGATGTGAGTGGTGAGACTTTCGCCGAGTCGATCAAACCGGCCAACCTGACCCACGCCTACGGCCAGGTCGCGGGTGCGCAGACGTGGCTGTGGACGGCGATCTTCGCGCTGCTGGCAGCGGTATTGGCCCGCGTCGTGTGGCGGTGGGGCTGGTCCGTCGGCGTCATCGTGCTCGTGACGCTGAGCCTGATGCCGCCGGCGCTGGCCGGGCATTCCTCGTCCGGCGGTGGCCACGACCTGGCCACCAACAGCCTGATCCTGCACATCGTGGCCGCTGCGGTGTGGGCCGGTGGCCTGTTCGCCGTCCTCGCCTATGCGCTGGCGCGGGGCCGGTGGCGGATGCTCGCGGTCCGCAGATTCTCGCGGGTCGCGTTCTGGTGCGTACTGGTCGTCGGGGCCTCCGGCGTGATCAACGCGGTGACGCGGGTGCCGATCGGCGACCTGCTCGACACCACCTACGGGCGGCTGATCCTATGGAAGGTCGCGGCGTTCGCCGTCCTCGGAGCGCTCGGTGCCTGGCATCGGCGCAGGACGATCGCCGAACTCGAGACAAGCGCCGACGACGAGCCCGACGCGCCGTGGTGGAAGTCGTTGTTCGTCCGGTTCGGCGTGGTCGAACTCGTGGTGTTCGCAGCCACCTTCGGCCTGGCCGCCGGGTTGTCACGAACACCGCCGCCGGTCGACACCGCCTCCATCAGCCCGGTGGAACTCAAGATCGGCTACCCGATCACCGAACCGCCGAGCTTTGCGCGACTCATGCTCGACTGGCGTTTCGACCTGATCTTCGGCACCCTCGCGATCATCCTGGCCGTGGTGTACCTGCGCGGAGTGGTGCGGTTGCGCCGCCGCGGCGACGAGTGGCCGATCGGCCGGACCATCGCCTGGGTGCTGGGCTGTGTCCTGCTCCTGCTGGCTACCTCGTCGGGGCTGGGCCGCTACTCGCCGGCGATGTTCAGCATCCACATGATCTCGCACATGATGATGTCGATGATGGTGCCGGTACTGCTGGTCTTGGGCGGGCCGGTCACCCTGGCGTTGCGGGCATTGGCACCCGCAGGCAAGGACAATCCGGCTGGACCACGGGAATGGATTCTCACCGGTATTCACAGTCCGTGGGGTCGGATCGCCACACATCCGGCCGTCGCCGCGGTGGTCTTTGTCGGCAGCTTCTACGTCCTCTATCTGGGTGGCCTGTTCGAGACCGTCATCGACTACCATGCGGCGCATCTGCTGATGAACCTGCATTTCCTGGTCAGCGGGTACGTCTTCTACTGGCTGGCCATCGGCATCGACCCCGCCCCGCGGCAGGTGAGTCCGGTGGCCAAACTGGGCATCGTATGGGGATCGCTGCCGTTCCACGCGTTCTTCGGGGTGGCGCTGATGATGACCAGTTCGGTGATCGCCGAACAGTACTACCGCAGCCTGCTGCTGCCGTGGCGCTACGACCTCTACGACGACCAGCGCGTCGGTGGCGGCATCGCGTGGGCGGCGGGCGAGATCCCGCTCGTGGTGATCATGCTGGCGTTGCTGGTGCAGTGGCAGCGTAGCGACGAACGCGCCGCGCGCCGCTACGACCGGCAGGCAGACCGTGATCACGACGCCGACCTCGAGGACTACAACGAGATGCTCAAGTCGCTGGGCGGTCGCCGAAGGTAGCGGTCGGTTCGGGGTGTTGGTGGTGCCGCCACCCCGGGTCGCGGTGTTGGCGACTAGACTGGTCGGAGTTTTGCGGCGCGGCGTGCCCGTACTGGTGTGACACGCCGGAGTCGTCGCCAAAAGTGTTGCTAGAGAGGCTGATACGTGGCTGAGAAGTTCATTTACACCATGAAGCGGGTGCGAAAGGCGCACGGCGACAAGGTCATCCTCGATGACGTCACCATGTCGTTCTACCCGGGAGCCAAGATCGGCGTCGTCGGTCCCAACGGCGCCGGCAAGTCATCGATCCTCAAGATCATGGCCGGAATCGATCAGCCGTCCAACGGTGAGGCCTTCCTCGATCCCGAATCCACCGTCGGCATCCTGCTGCAGGAACCGCCCCTCAACGAGGAGAAGACGGTCAAGGAGAACGTCGAGGAGGGCATGGGCGAGATCAAGGTCAAGCTCGACCGCTTCAACGAGGTCGCCGAGCTGATGGCCACCGACTACTCCGACGAACTCATGGAGGAGATGGGCAAACTCCAGGAGGATCTCGACAACGCCGACGCCTGGGACCTCGATTCCCAGCTCGAACAGGCGATGGACGCCCTGCGCTGCCCGCCCGCGGACTCACCCGTCACCCACCTGTCAGGTGGTGAACGCCGCCGCGTCGCGCTGTGCAAACTCCTGCTGAGCAAACCCGACCTGCTGCTGCTCGACGAGCCGACCAACCACCTCGACGCCGAGTCCGTGCTGTGGCTCGAACAGTTCCTCGCGAGCTACCCCGGTGCGGTGCTGGCCGTCACCCACGACCGGTACTTCCTCGATCACGTCGCCGAGTGGATCTGTGAGGTCGACCGCGGCAAGCTGATCCCGTATCAGGGCAACTACTCCACCTACCTGGAGAAGAAGGCCGAACGCCTCGAAGTGCAGGGCAAGAAGGACCAGAAGCTGCAGAAGCGGCTCAAGGAAGAACTCGCCTGGGTGCGTTCGGGAGCCAAGGCCCGCCAGACCAAGAACAAGGCCCGTCTGCAGCGGTACGAGGAGATGGCGGCCGAGGCGGAGAAGACGCGCAAGCTCGACTTCGAGGAGATCCAGATCCCCACCCCGCCGCGTCTGGGCGACGTGGTGGTGGAGACGAGCCACCTCGACAAGGGTTTCGACGGCCGCGTACTCATCAAGGATCTGTCGTTCACGTTGCCGCGCAACGGCATTGTCGGCGTGATCGGTCCCAACGGCGTCGGCAAGACCACGCTGTTCAAGACGATCGTCGGCCTCGAGGAGCCCGACTCGGGCAACGTGAAGGTGGGCGAGACGGTCAAGCTCAGCTACGTCGATCAGAGCCGGGCCAACATCGATCCCAAGAAGACGGTGTGGGAGGTCGTCTCCGACGGCCTGGACTACATCGAGGTCGGCCAGAACGAGATGCCCTCGCGCGCCTATGTGAGTGCCTTCGGCTTCAAGGGCCCTGATCAGCAGAAGCGTTCCGAGGTGCTCTCCGGTGGTGAACGCAACCGGCTCAACCTGGCTCTCACCCTCAAAGAGGGCGGCAATCTGATCCTGCTCGACGAACCGACCAACGACCTCGACGTCGAGACCCTCGGATCGCTGGAGAACGCGCTGGAGACGTTCCCCGGCTGCGCCGTAGTGATCTCCCACGACCGCTGGTTCCTCGATCGCACCTGCACCCACATCCTGGCCTGGGAAGGCAATGTGGAAGAGGGACAATGGTTCTGGTTCGAGGGCAACTTCGAGGCGTATGAGGCCAACAAGGTCGAGCGGCTCGGCGCCGACGCGGCCCGGCCGCACCGGGTGACCCACCGCAAACTGACCCGCGACTGACGTCGCTTTTCGGGGCCGTGTCCGCTGCGAGCGGGCACGGCCCCGAAAAGTTTCATCGGTGTTAACGGACCCGACACCCGACGCCTGCCCTGGGCGTTAGCATCGGGAATCGGGGAGCGGATCAGGAGATTCCGGGTCCCGACGCCCCGCCGGTGAGGGTGGTATCCGTGCCGCAGATGACGGTGGATGTGGACCAGGTTGTGCCGAGATATCTCGGTGTGCGAACAGGTGAGCCGGGAGGAACGGGGCCTGCGGGCGACCCGGCCGCCCACGACCGTGTGCGCAGGCATATCGAGGTCGCCGGACGCAGAGAACCGGGTACGACGACGGTGGAGGTGACCTCCACCGCGTCAGGCAACCTGGAGATCGTCATCGTGGCCGACGATATGCCGCTGCTGGTGGAGGCGGTCCTGGCGACCGTGGAGTCGTGGGCGCTGACGGTCGACGGCATCGATCACCCGGTGATGCCGGTCGTCCGCGACGACGCCGGCGTACTGACCGAGGTCGGTGAGGGGCCATCGGCCATCAGCGAGTCGTGGATCTACGTGCGGGCACTGGCCGCCAAGACGGGTATCGACGCATCCGGATTCCGCGACGGACTGATCCCGGTGATTGCCCGGGTCGCCGACGTCCACCGGGATTTCGAACAGACGCGGACCACGCTGACCGACTGCGCCGACGGATTCGCGAACGCACCGATCGACGCGGCCGAACGCGACGAATACGTGCGTCTGCTGAAATGGTTTGCGGGCCCGCAGCTTACGTTGCTGGGCCATGAATTCGCCCCGGCCGGCGCCGAGGGCGTCGGCGACCGGCTCGGCGTCTGGCGTGCAGACGGAATCGCTGCACCCGGTCACGCCGCTGCATCGCGGACACCGGTGATCTCCCGGGTGTACCTGCGTACCGGTATTCAGCGTTCGGCATACCCTGTGCTACTTCAGGTTCCGGTGTTCACGCCCGACGGTGCCCCCGCCGGCGAACACCGGTTCCTCGGCAACTTCACCACCTGGGGCCGACATCAGTCGATCCTCGACATCCCGGTGATCGGCCCCAAGGTCGACGACGTCCTGAGCGTCGCCGGCGTGGACGCCGATTCGTATGCGGGGCAATCGATCATCGAACTGTTGCAGAATTACCCACTGGTGGAATTGTTCTGGCTCAGCGCCGCCGACCTGGCGCGCCGCAGCGAGGAGATGCTCGACGCGGTGGATTCGCGTTCGCTGCGGTGGTTCGTCCGGGCCACGCCGGGCGCGCGTACCGCCTCGGTGCTGGTGTACCTACCGCGGGACAGGTATACGACGGCGTCACGGCTGAGTCTGCAGGACGAGATCGCCACCCGGTTGCAGGCCACCGACCTCGAATACACCGCGCGCGTCAGCGAACTGCCGCTGGCGCTGCTGCAATTGCTGGTCCGGGTCGATGACGAGGCGATCGCCGGACTCGGTTCTCTCGAACCCGGTTCGACCGCCCATGCCGAGATCCAGCAAGCCCTGCGCGACCGTATCCGCAGTTGGGACGACCGGGTGCGGGAGGCGGCGCCGGCGGCGGTGGCCGAATTGCTGCGGGTGCCGTCGGCGACCTTGGGGGCGGACGACGGCGCGGACACGTTGCTCGCGTTGGTTTCGGCGCTGTCTGAGGACTACAAGGAAAGCCGCACTCCGGAGGATGCGGTTGTCGACCTCGCGCATGTCGTGGGCCTGGAACCCGGCGGGATGACGGTGACCATGCGCCGGTGCGCCGCCGACTCGGCACGATGGACTTTCACGCTGTACCTGTGCGGGAAGTCGGTGAGTCTGACGGATGTCCTTCCGGTGCTGCAAAGCCTCGGCGTCGCCGTACTCGACGAACACCCGTACGGACTCGACCGGCACGACGGCGTGCGGTGCTGGGCCTACGAGTTCGGGGTGAGCCTCGCGCCGGGGATCACCATCGATCCCGACAGCGACGAGGCCGGCCTGACCCTACGGTTCACCGACGCGTTCCGGGCTCTGTGGCAGGGCGAGGCCGAGGTGGACGCCTTCAACGCGCTCATCGTGCGGTGCGGACTGGACTGGCGGGCTGTGGCCATCTTGCGTGCCTGCTACCGGTACCTGAGGCAGATCGGATTCGGTTACAGCACAGCGCATTCGGCAACCGTCCTGGGAGATGAGCGGGCCGTCACCCTGGGGCTGGTGTCGGTCTTCGAGGCATCGTTCGATCCGGCTATGGCCGACGACGGGCGCCGCGGCGACGCGGTGGCCGGGCTGCGCCGTGACATCGGTGCGGTCATCGGACTCGACGCCGACCGGATCGTCTCCGCCTTCGCCGCGACCATGCTGGCGGTGGTCCGCACCAATGTGTACGTCACCGACCGGTTGGTGCCGGGCGCGGTGATGTCGTTCAAACTCGACACGCAGAACATTCCGCAGGCCCCCGAACCTCGGCCCGTGCACGAGATCTTCGTGTACTCGCCACGCGTGGAGGGCGTGCACCTGCGCTTCGGTGCGGTGGCCCGCGGCGGGCTGCGCTGGTCCGATCGCCGGGAGGACTTCCGTACCGAGATCCTCGGGCTGGTCAAGGCACAATCGGTGAAGAATGCGGTGATCGTGCCGCTGGGAGCCAAAGGCGGCTTCGTGCTCAAACGGCCGCCGGTGCCCACCGGAGACGCCGCCGCAGACCGGGACGCCCTGCGCGAGGAGGGCGTGAAATGCTACCGGCAGTTCATCTCGGGACTGCTCGATGTCACCGACAACATCGACACGGCGACCGGCGCGGTGGTGCCCGCGCGATCGGTCGTGCGCCGCGACGGTGACGACACCTATCTGGTAGTGGCCGCAGACAAGGGCACCGCCGCGTTCTCCGACATCGCCAATGGTGTTGCCGCGCAATACGGTTTCTGGCTCGGCGACGCATTCGCCTCGGGCGGTTCGGCCGGCTACGACCACAAGGCGATGGGCATCACGGCCCGCGGCGCGTGGGAATCGGTCAAACGGCATTTCCGCGAGATCGGAATCGACACCCAGACACAGGATTTCACTGTCGTCGGGGTCGGTGACATGAGCGGTGACGTGTTCGGTAACGGGATGCTGCTGTCCGGGCACATCCGGCTGGTGGCCGCCTTCGATCATCGGCACATCTTCGTCGACCCAAATCCCGATGCGGCACAGTCATTCATCGAACGCAAGCGGTTGTTCGATCTGCCCCGGTCATCATGGGCGGAGTACGACCTGGCGCTGATCGGTGAGGGCGGCGGGGTGTGGCCGCGTGACCAGAAGGCCATACCGATCAGCCCGCAGATGGCGACCGCGCTCGGCATCGACCCGGCCGTCGACGTCCTGTCGCCGCCCGAACTTATGCGGGCGATCCTGCTCGCACCGGT
Source organism: uncultured Gordonia sp. (assembly GCF_937858515.1). Lineage (NCBI taxonomy): Bacteria > Bacillati > Actinomycetota > Actinomycetes > Mycobacteriales > Gordoniaceae > Gordonia > uncultured Gordonia sp. The sequence continues at coordinate 15,383 of NZ_CALLZT010000009.1, forward strand.
GGATCTGCTGTGGAACGGCGGCATCGGCACGTACATCAAGGCGTCGACCGAATCCAATCCCGAGGTCGGTGACAAGGCCAACGACAGCATCCGGGTCGACGGCAACGAGGTCCGCGCCACCGTCGTCGGCGAAGGTGGAAACCTGGGCGTCACCGAACTCGGCCGCATCGAGTTCGACCTCGCCGGCGGCCGCATCAACACCGACGCCATGGACAATTCAGCCGGAGTCGACTGCTCCGACCACGAAGTCAACATCAAGGTCCTGCTCGACACCGCCGTCGGATCGGGCAAACTTCCAGCCGGACAACGTGACTCGTTGCTGAGCTCGATGACCGACGAGGTGGCCGAACTCGTGCTGGCCGACAACATCGCGCAGAACGCCGAACTCGGCTTCTCCCGCGCCTACGCGCTCGAGCGCGTGGAGGTGCACGCACGTATGCTCGCCTCACTCGCCGAACGCGGCGTCGACCTGCGCCTGGAGTCCCTGCCCACAGCTGCGGCCCTGCGCAAACGAGTTCACGGTGAGACCGGGCGTGCACTGACCTCACCCGAACTGGCAACGATGATGGCCCACGTGAAACTGCTCGCCAAGTCGGACCTGCTGGCCGGTGACCTCGTCGACAACGACGTCTTCGACGACCGCCTGGCCCGGTACTTTCCCGAACCGCTACGCAGCGCCTACGCCGACGAACTCCGCACACACCGGCTGCGGCGGGAGATCGTGGCCACCACCCTGGTCAACGAAGTGGTCGCACATGTCGGGGTCACCCACCTGTTCCGGCTGACAGAAGGTGCGGCGGTGGGCGCCGAAGACGGTGTGCGCGCCTTCGTGGTGGTCAACAAGGTGTTCGGGATGCGGGAGGTGTTCGACAGCATCTCCGCGGCGCCGGTTGACGTGAAGACCGTCGACGAGATGCTGAGCTACACGCGGCGCCTGATGTTCCGGGCATCGCGCTGGTTGCTGGCCGGGCGTCCCCAGCCACTGGCCGTCGCATCCGAGATCACCCGGTACGCAACGCGGGTCGCCCAGCTCTCGCCGCTTCTGCCCGGCTGGTTCGGGGCGAGTTCTGCCCGTGACGTGGACGAGCGCACCGCGGCCTATCGCGACGCCGGGGTGCCCGAGGAGATCGCGCATCAAGCCGCGATCAGTCTGCATCGCTTCTGCCTGCTCGACATCATCGACGCGGCCGAGATCTCTGAAAAGCCTGTCGCCGAGGTCGGCGCGCTCTACTTCGCGGTCATGGAACACTTCGGCATCGAGCGACTGCTCACCGCGGTCAGCGAACTCGACCACGGAGACCGCTGGCATGCCCTGGCGCGCTTGGCATTACGTGACGACATGCACGCCACGCTGCGGGCGGTCACCCAGCAGGTCCTCGAGCACGGTGCACCGGGGGAGTCGCCCGCCGATATGATCAACGAGTGGTCGCACTCACAATCGTCCCGGCTGGCGCGGGTGCGGTCGATGCTCGTCGAGATCGAGGAGTCGGGAACACTCGATCTCGCGACGCTGTCGGTGGCCACTCGTCAGCTGCGTAGCCTGCTGCGCTGAGCGTGGGGGTGTACGCGCCTCGCCACGCCGCCGCGACCTGCACGTAGGGTGGCATGGGAATGTGCCGGTCACCGGTACACCGCAGGCGACGATCGTGACGAGAGGACCGCACGTGCAGGTTGTGGAGGACGAGGGCACCAAGACAGAGCACGGCTACCTGGTGAAGGTGCCGGTGCGCTGGTCGGACATGGACGTCTACCAGCACATCAATCACGCCCGGATGGTCACCCTGCTGGAAGAGGCGCGCATCCCGTGGTTGTTCTACGACGGCCGGCCCACGGTGACGCTGCGCTCGGGTTGTGTGGTCGCCGACCTGCACGTGAAGTACCAGATGCAGCTCCGGCACGACGAGGGGCCGCTTGAGGTGACGATGTTCACTCAGCAGGTGCGGGCCGTCGACTTCACCGTTGGATACGAGGTTCGCCCCAAGGGCGGGGCACCAGATTCCAAGCCGGCGATCGTGGCCTCCACACAGCTGGTCGCTTTCGACGTAGATACCCAGCGTCTGCGCCGGCTCACTCCGGAGGAGAAGGCGTACCTGCTCGAGTTCGCGAGATGATCGGACACGGCGCCGAACGCTGGGTACAGGCGGCGAGTGCCTCCGACCGCGCCGATGCGCTGGCGTTCGTCGCGCGAGCAGCCAGGATGAATGAGGCCGCCGTGATCCGGTTACAGGGGCGACCCGACGGACGGCTCGGCCTGTGGACCCACACCGGTTTCGACGTGCTCGCCACGCGGTCGATCGTCGGGGGCTCGGCGCCGGCCGACATCGTCTGCGACGCCGAACAACTGCGCACGGTGCTGGCGGTGGCCGACGCCGGTACCCGGGTCGATCCCGGCTTCACGTTCGCAAGTGCCTGGAAGGGGGCGCTGCCACCGGCGTCCGGCTACGTCCACGTCGACGACGTGCCCGCCCGGTCGGTGGTCGAACTCGCCCGCAGTGGAGCCAAGCTGGCCCGTACCGAGGGCAGCGCGCACGGGCCCGCGACAGGGCTGCTCGACCAGGTCGTCCTCGAGGCTTCAGCACTCGACGGACGACAGCCGGTGGCTATCATCCTGCGATCGGTCTTCGCGCTGACCGCCATGGGATTCATCCGTGACGCCGACGGCCGCGAGGTCACCGATACCTCGGAACTGACCAGGATCGCCGACGACGAGCCGGTGCGGGTGCGGGCGTCGCCGGCCTGGATCCGGATCGACGCCCGCTACGGGTCGGTCTACCAGCGCCGCACTCGGGATCTGACCGTCACCGCTCTGTGACGGCTGCGTCCTCTGCCGGCACGTCGCGGGATCACACGAGCCAGGCCGCAGATCTCGCCGGTAGCAGACCGTCGGTGAGTGGGTAGCTCGACAGCAGCACCGTACCCGGCGGCAACTCCACCGGTTGGTCGGTGGTGTTGAGTGCGCAGATCAGATGGCCCTCGGACCGGCGGAACGCCAGGCAGCCGTCCGGGGCGCCATACCATTCGACCGTCGAACCCGTGAATTCCTTACGGGTATAACGCAACTCGATCGCCCTGCGGTACAGCGACAGCGTAGATCCCGCATCTTCGAGCTGCGTTTCCACCGTGAACGGGGCCCACGAATCCGGCATCGGCAGCCACGTGTCGGCGGCGGCACTGAAACCATAGGGAGGTTCGGTGCCTTCCCACGGGATCGGCACCCGGCAGTTGTCGCGGCCCCGTTCGGTGTGGCCCGATCGTTCCCACACAGGATCCTGCAGGGCTTCGTCCGGGAGGTCGGCGTTCGGCAGTCCGAGCTCGGCACCGTTATAGATGAAGATCGATCCCGGCAACGCCAACTCGACCAGCGCCATCGCCCGGGCGGCCAGAATGCCGTCGGCGAGCGCCACCTCCGGATCGGCCCCGTCGGGATCTGTGGTGTCTGGTGTGTAGCGGCTGACCTCCCTGTCGACATCGTGATTGGACAGGGTCCACGTCGGGACGCCGTTGACGCTCAGCACCGCCTCCAGCGAGTTCTCGATCGCCGCCCGGACCGACTCCGCTGTGAATTCGGCCTTGGCGAGCCGGAAATTGAACCCCAGATGCAGTTCGTCGGGCCGCAGGTACTCGGCGAATCGCTCGTTGTCCTCGACCCAGATCTCACCCACGTTGGCCGCACCCGGATAGTCGTCCATCACCCGGCGGATCTTGCGGTGGATCGCGTGCACCGCATAGTTGTTGAAGCGCGGATCGTCGTCGTTGTTCTCCAGCAGGCGAGTGGCATCCAGATCCATGTCGGGCAGATCCTCGGGCTTGGCCATGCCGTGCGCCACGTCGATCCGGAAACCGTCGACGCCGCGGTCGAGCCAGAACCGCAGGGTCTTCTCCAGGTCGTCGAAAACCTCCGGATTCTCCCAGTTCAGGTCGGGCTGTTCGGGGGCGAAGATGTGCATGTACCACTGGCCCGGCGAGCCGTCGGCCTCGGTGACGCGGTGCCAGGCGGGGCCACCGAACACGCTGAGCCAGTTGTTGGGTGGTTCGTCGCCGCCTTCGCCGCGCCCGTCGCGGAAGATGTAGCGCGCCCGCTCGGGGCTTCCCGGACCCGCGGCCAGCGCTGCCCGGAACCATTCGTGCTGATCGCTGGTGTGATTGGGTACCAGGTCCATGGTCACCCGGATGTCACGGGCGTGTGCCTCGGCGATCAGGTTGTCGAACAACGCGATGCTGCCGAAAACCGGGTCGATATCGCGGGGATCGGACACGTCGTATCCGTGATCGGCCATGGGGGAGCACATGATCGGGCTCAGCCAGATGGCGTCCACACCCAGCAGTTCCAGGTATCCAAGCCTGCTGATGACGCCGACGAGATCGCCGACGCCGTCGCCGTTGGCATCGGAGAACGACCGCGGATAGATCTGATAAAAGATCGCATTGCGCCACCACGTGGTGTCCGAAGTATCGAGCTGCGTGGCATCGGACGGGGCGACAGGAGGCTTCGGGGAGACAGGAGGCTTCGGGGAGGGCGCCTCGGGCTCTGGCGCGGGTGTCGCGGCCTCGAGAGAGGGTGCAGTAGCCGGCTCGACGTCCTCGGCGTGTTCCTCCTCGGCGTGTTCCTCGGGCTCGTCCTCGGCGTGGTCCTCGACGTGTTCCCCGGGCTCGACCGCTTCCTCAGAATCGGTCGTTTCCGCCGTTTCCGCCGTTTCCGCAGGTTCGGCATCTTCCGCGAGTTCGGCATCGTCGTTTTGGGCCTCGTCGACCACGGCCGGGTCCTCGGGGTCGTCCGGGGCCTCAGGGTCTTCGGCGCTGTCCGGGTCGTCGGCCGGCTCGGCGCTCGTGGTGGCCTCGGTGTGCTCGACGTCGTCCTGACCCGCCGCGTCCTCCTGCTCGGGTTCGCCGGTCTCGTCCGGCGCCGCGTCACCGCCGGTGCCCGTAGCCGGAGTTTCGTCGGAGGGGTCGAACGGGGGTCCGGCCGGGGCGTCAGGGGATGTCTGGTCGCTCACCATCGTAATTTTGCCCTAATTGCGTCGCCGGTCCTAAACCTACCTCGGGTTCGGTTGCGTTCGTGTCGTGACAATCTCCGGACAAAGTGTCAGGAATCTCGGCCGTGTGGAACTCAGAACGTCGAGTTGACCATCATCTGCGCGGCCATCTCCACGTACTCGGTCAATGCCTGCCGGTGGGCGGCATCGAGGGTCGAATCCTCGATCGAGGAGATCGCCGTGTGCATGCACCGCAACCAGGCGTCCTTCTCGATCGGGCCGATCCGGTAGGGGTTGTGGCGCATTCTCAGACGCGGATGGCCGCGCTGATCGGAGTACGTGCGGGGACCTCCCCAATACTGTTCGAGAAACATGCGCAGTCGCTGTTGCGCGGGGCCGAGATCTTCCTCGGGATACATCGGTCGCAGAACCTCGTCACGCGCGACTTCCTCGTAGAAGCGTGCGGCGATGCGGTCGAATGTGTCGCTGCCGCCCACCGCGTCGTAGAAGGTCTGCTGGGCCGGTGCCGGCCCGGGGCTGTCGGAACTCACATGGACCATTGTCGCGGCCGACGGGCACAGCATCAAACAACACCCGCCGATCGACCGGCGGTGGCGAGATTATTTCCCGTGCGTCCGGTGCACAACCGTGGTCAACTGGTCACGTCAGGATCTTGACCTGGGAGGCACCATGACGCGACACGCGCACCACAGCCCGCGAGGCGGTGCCGAGCGCGAGACCGGCACGCGGGCACGTGTGACCGTGCTGCCCGGTGCCGGAGAGATCCGCGCTATGCCCGATGAGAGCGGCCGCGGTGCACCGTTCTGGAGCAGGCGACGGGTCCTGCTGCTCAACGCCACCTTCGAGCCGCTCACGGCCGTCACCATCAGGCGGGCGATCGTGCTGGTGCTGCGTGATCGCGCCGACGTGGTGCATGCCGACGCCGCCGGTAACAGCGTTCACTCGGCCGGCATGGCGATGCCGGTTCCCACCGTGATCCGGTTGCGTACCTATGTCCGGGTTCCGTACCGGGCGTCGGTTCCGCTGACCCGGGCCGCGCTCATGCATCGTGACCAGTTCCGGTGCGGGTACTGCGGGACGAAGGCCACCACCATCGACCACATCATGCCGCGCAGCCGCGGTGGTGGGCACAGCTGGGAGAACTGCGTGGCGTGCTGTGCGAACTGTAACCATCGCAAGGCCGACAAGCTGCTCAGCGAACTCGGCTGGACCCTGCGCGTGGCGCCGGCCGCGCCCAAGGGCCGGCATTGGCGGCTGCTCGCAACCGTCAAGGTCATCGATCCCGACTGGGTCCAGTACATCGACGCCGGTGCCGCCTGAGGGTGCGGAAGGCGGCGCCGACATCGCGGTCTACGACACTGCGTAGGGGTAAGTGCCCGCCGGGCGGCCGGGTGGTCTAAATTGATCACCAATAGGTGCACCACACTGATCGGAAGGGTGACATGGAAGACCTGATCGTCCCAATCGGAGTGCCCATCACAATCCTCGTCGTGCTGTCTGTAGTGGCGTGCGTGGTGTCGATGACGTTCTCCGGCGGGCTGAAGTACCCCAAGGTGCAGATCTACACCCTTGACCAGAAGTGGACGCACAAGCCGCTGCTGTTCAGCGCCACCGATATCGCGCCGATGACGGCCGAGCGGCACGCGGAGTCCGACGACGTAAACGGAGGTACGGCAAGTGGCAAGTGGTGACGTAGCCCATAACGCGGGCGATCTGGCGACCGCATCGAGCGCACTGCCGATGGGAACGGTCGTCACCAACAGCGGCCGGGTGTCGGCCACCCGGTTCCCGGGTGACGCGCCCACCACACCGCCGTTCAGCCACGACGACCTGATCGCTCTCGACGACGCGCTGAAGGAATCCAGCGAGGTCGCGCACGTGCGATTCTCGGTGTTCATCGGTGACTTGGGCGCCGACGCGGTCGCCGACGCCAAGGCCATCCTCGGGAAGGCTCCCGAGCCGTACAACGGTGCGCTCATCGCGGTCTCGCCCAACACCAAGGACGTCGTCGTCGTGTCCGGTAAGGATGTCGCCGACCGCGTCAACGACCGAGTCGCCCAGCTCGGTGTGTCCGCGGCGATCACCAGCATTCGGCAGGGCAACCTGATCGATGGATTGGTCGCGGCGCTGCACGTGATGGCCACCGCGGCCGCGGGTTCCTGACGTACCGGCATAACTCAGCAGATCGGCCGCTCACCCTCGCGGGGTGAGCGGCCGATCTGCTGTTCGGGGTGGGCGTCAGGACTTGGCCGTCGCGTCCCGCGGTGCCGACTGCTCGTCCTCGCCGGCAGGCAGGTGCAGTTGGTCCTCGTCGAGCATGTCCGCCTCGTTGAACGGATTGCGGCCGCTGAGCACGTCGTCGACACGGGCCTTGTCGATCGTCGAGGTCCAGGTGCCGATCAGGATGGTGGCGACGGCGTTGCCGGAGAAGTTGGTCACCGCGCGGGCCTCGGACATGAATCGGTCGATGCCGACGATCAGACCGACACCGTCGAGCATCTCGGGGCGGTGCGCTTGCAGTCCGCCGGCGAGGGTGGCCAGACCCGCGCCGCTCACCCCGGCCGCGCCCTTGGACGCGATGATCATGAACACCAGCAGACCGATCTGCTCGCCGATGGACAGCGGATCGCCCATGGCGTCGGCGATGAAGATCGATGCCATCGTCAGGTAGATGGCCGTTCCGTCGAGGTTGAACGAATAGCCGGTGGGCACAACCACACCCACCGTCGACTGGCTGACCCCGACGTGTTCCATCTTGGCGATCAGGCGGGGGAGCGCCGACTCCGACGACGAGGTCGCGAAGATCAGCAGGTACTCGCGGGCCAGATAGCGCACCAGCTTGAAGATGGACACCCCGGTGAAGGTCCGCAGGATGACGCCGAGCACACCGAAGACGAAGATCAGGCAGGTGATGTAGAAGCCGAGCATCAGCATCAGCAACTGTCCGACGGCCTTCCAGCCGGTCTGGCCGACGACACCGGCGATCGCGCCGAACGCACCGATCGGCGCGACCCACAGGATCATCGTAAGCACCTTGAACACCAGCTTCTGCAGGTAGGCGATCGAGTTGAGGATCGGTTCGCCGACGCGGCCCATGCCCTGGATCGCGAAACCCACCAGCAGGGCCACGAACAGGGCCTGCAGCACGCTGCCCTCGGTGAGCGCGGAGAACATCGACGTGGGAATGATGCTCTGGATGAACTCGATCGTCCCGCCGGACTCATGTGCCTTGTCGGCCAGTTCGGCGCCCTTGCCGGGGTCCGACTCGATGTCCAGGCCCGAGCCGGGTTTGATCAGGTTGCCCACGACGAGCCCGATGGCCAGCGCGAGCGTGGACATCGCCAGGAAGTACACGAACGCGAGCCCGCCGACCTTGCCGACGGTGGCCGCCTGGCGCACCGACCCGATGCCCAGCACGATGGTGCAGAAGATGACCGGGGCGATCATCATCTTGATCAGGTCCACGAACATGGTGCCCAGGAAGGCGATGTCCTTGCCGACCCCCGGTGCCGCCAGCCCGACGATCACACCGCCGACGACGGCCGCGATGACCGCCAGATACAGCCAGTGCGTCCGGTCGCGTTTGGTGACGATCCGTTCGGGTGACGGTGCGGGCACGGATTCCTCGTTATCCGATCTGAACGTCATGTGCTGCCTTTCCTCTGTGGTTCCGCTGCTGTGGTTTCTGGTGTGACACCGCACGCTCCGACGTATGTGACGGTATGAATTGTGGGGGATGTCCGTGACTCGGGTCACGGTTCTGTTCATTTCGTTCACTTCGCATTAACAGCGACGGGAAAGGGGCTGTGTGCGCAGGCTGATACCGCGGACGCTGGCCGGCCAGTCGGTCGCGCTCGTACTGCTCGGGGTGATCGTGATCGTCGTGGGGGCGGGCACGCTGGCCGTCGTCGATGCGCGTTCCGATGCCGACAGCATGGCCCGCAAAGAGGTCACTGCCATCGCCGTGAGTGTGGCGGAGATGCCGGCCACTGCCGAGGCATTGTCGGCTGCGCGGCCGTCGGCGATCCTGCAGGAGATCACCGAACGCATCCGCCGTAAGAGCGGGGTCGCGTTCATCACGATCATGGGTCCGGACGGCACCCGGTTCACCCACACCAACCCCGACAGAATCGGTGAGAAGTACCTCGGGAGCACAGCGCAGGCGTTGGCCGGGCTTATCTACACCGAGACCTACACCGGAACACTGGGCCCCTCCATCCGTACCATCGCCCCGGTGCACGGCGACGATGGGACGGTCGTCGGTATGGTGGCCGTCGGAATCACGCAGCAGACCCTCGCTCAAGGGTGGCGTTCGCAGCTTCCGCTGATCGTCGCGGTGGCGCTGGCGGCGCTCCTGGCAGCGGTCGCGGGGCTGGCGTTGATCAGGCGGCGGCTGCTGCGGGCGACGGGCGGTCTGGCACCCCGCGACCTGCGGATCATGTACGAGCACCACGACGCGGTGCTGCACGCGGTGCACGAGGGCCTGGTGGTGATCGAGGACGGGCGAATAGTGCTCAGTAACGACGAGGCGCGGCGGCTGCTCGGTGAGCCGGAACCGGACCTGACCGACGCGCCGGAGTTTCTGAGGGAGAACGGACTGATCCTCGACGACGAACTGGTCGCCCATCGAGGCCGGATACTTCTGGTGAACCGGGCCCAGGTGCCCGGTACGCATGCCTCCGCGGTGGTGACCGTCCGCGACCGCACCGAACTGTCCGAGGCGATGGGTGAACTCGACTCGATGACGCGGTTCGCCGAGGCTCTGAGGTCGCAGGCGCACGAGTCGGCCAACCGGATGCACACCATTGTCGCGATGATCGAGATGGGGCGGGCCGGCGACGCATCGCGGATGGCGACCACCGAACTGGAACTGTCCCAGCATCTGATCGACACCATGACAGAGGCGGTGAGCGAACCTGCGCTGGTGGCGCTTCTGCTGGGCAAGAGCGCACAGGCCGCCGAGCGTGGCATCGCCCTGACCTTGACCGAGGATTCGCAACTCGACGATTCCGCGACCGCGGTGTTGTCGCCGCGTGACATGGTCACGGTGGTGGGCAACCTCGTCGACAACGCGCTCGACGCCGCCGATCCGGACGATCCCTGGGTGGAGGTGTCGGTCGCCGGAGACCGGTCGGGGGTGACGATCGTCGTGGCCGACAGCGGCCCCGGAATGGATCCGGAGACCTTCGTGGCGGCCCGACAGCGGGGATTCTCCACCAAGTCCGGCGGCGACGCCCGGGGCCGGGGCCTCGGTCTGGCGCTGGTAGTGCAGGTGGTTGCCGCACACGACGGTGAACTGCGTGCCGAGAACACCTACGGATCGGTGGTCAGCGTCGTGATACCGGCGCCGACGATGGCAGCGGCCACGGGGTCCGGAGGCGCACGATGATCCGGGTCATGATCGTGGAGGACGACCCGCTGATCGCCGCCGCACACCGCGAATACCTTGACAGGATAGGCGGATTCGAGGTGATCGCGGCTGTCACGACGGCGCAGCAGGCGATGCGCACGGCGTCGGAGGCCGCTCGCGCCTGTACCCCGATCGCGCTGACCCTGCTCGATCTCGGGCTGCCCGACGCCAGCGGAATCGACCTCGCGGCAGCCCTGTCGGGTGTCCGGCCCGGCCCGGACATCATCGCGATCACCGCCCAGCGAGACCTCGCCAGTGTGCGCAGCGCGATGTCGCACGGGGTGCTGCTGTACCTGCTGAAACCGTTCACGTTCGCGGGTTTCCAGGAGAAGATCCAGCAGTATCTGCGCTATCGCGACGCACTCGGCTCCGGGATGGACGCGGTCAGCCAGCGGGACGTGGACCGGGCCCTGGCGGTGTTGCGCACCGCCGACGGCCGCAGTACCGCCCGCAAGGGTGCCGCACCCGGCACCGAGGACGCTGTGGGCCGCGCCGTCCGCGACTCCGACGACGGCCTCACCGCATCGGAAGTCGCTGTGGCCGTGGGTAGTTCACGAGTCACAGCGTGGCGCTACCTCGAACGGCTCGCCGACGACGGCACCGTCGCCCGGATTACCGAATACGGCAACACCGGCCGGCCTCAGATCCGCTACCGTTGGCGGCGCTGACTTCGATTGTCCCCGTTCAGAACTGGTCAGCCCAGTCCTGTCCTTCGGAGATCGCGCCCATCGTGGACTGGCCGTCGAGTGCTTCGCGGATGATGTCGGCGTGCCCACTGTGGTGGGCGTACTCGCGGATCTTGTTGAGCACGATGGTGCGTACCGTCGACCATTCCCGCTCCGGTGCCCACGGTGCCGTCGGCAGCGGAATCATCTCGTCCAGGCTGCTCACGCCGACGACAGCCGCATCGAAAGCCTCTACCGCGGCGTCGAACTCGGCCAGAGCACCCTCGAAGGTCTCGTCGGGGAGCAGGTCGTAGTCGTGGGCGAGTGCCGCCATGTCGATCGCGGCGTTCTCGTCGCGCCCGATGATTTGCTCGGTGCTGCCCCGGGTGCCCGAGGCCAGATGCTTGACGAGACCGCCGAGCGTCAAAGTACTGACAGTGGTGCGTTGTCGTGCTTGTTCCTCGGTCAGGTTGCGCACGGTGATCCGGAACAGGTTGCGCTGATCGGTGAGGATGGTCAGCAGCTCGCGCTTTTCTCCGGTGACATCGGGGACGGTGACTGCGGTATAGAGGCCCATCGGATTCTCGTTTCGTCGGTTCGGTCCATGACCTCTCCGACGCTACGACCCATAGCGGACACCTTCGGTCCGTGTTACCTGGCAGTCTCGGCGATCGGGGTGATATACCTCGATCGCCGAGACCTCGGAGGCTCAGCTCGCGTCGAAGGCCTGGTTGCGTAGGGAACGGGCGACGCCGTCGCGGCCCTCGGAGATCAGCCGGCGCAGCGCCGACGGGTGTTCTCCGGTGAGGAAAGCGTCGGCGGCGGCGATGGCTTCGTCGTTGATCGCCCAACTCGGGTATAGACCCAGGACGACGGTCTGGGCGACCTCGCTGGAGCGACGCTCCCAGATGTCGGGGATGGCGGCGAAGTACTTGGCGACGTACTCGCCGAGCAGTCCGCCCTGACCCGAACGGGCGAAGCCCTCGATCAGGGTGCGGGTGTAGATGTTGGCCAGAGCGTCGTTCTCAGTGGCCTGAGTCCACGTGTGCGCCTTGGCTTCCGGCAGCGGACGCGATGCGCGGGCGGCCGCGGCCTGACGGGTGCCGGCGGCGGTGTTGTCGCGCTGCTCCTCGGCGTCGATGACCGGCGTGGACTCCGGGTCGGGGTCGATCGCACCGGCGGTCGCCAAGGCGCGCACCAGCTTCCACCGCAGATCGGTGTCGACCTTCAGCTTGGCCAAGCCGTGCGTGCCGGGGTCGTCACCGTCGAGAAGTCCACGGACGAGCGGGATCTGGTCGTCGTTCAGGCGTCCTGCGAGCAGCGTGTTGACGAAGGCGAGCTGATGGTCGGAGCCGGCGTCGGATGCCTGGGCCAGTTCCAGCACGCGGGCGGAGAACTCCGGCCAGCCCGTCGCATCCGCCCACGAGGGATCGGCGTACGAGTCGAGGGCGGTGGTGGTTTGCAACAGAACCCGCTGCACCACACCGATTTCCGATTCGGCGGCGATACCCGCCGACACCAGCGCCACGAAGTCGCGAGCCTTCATCTCGGCCTGGCGGGTCATCTCCCACGCCGCCGACCAGATCAGCGTGCGCGGCATCGAGTCCGCGATGTCGGCGACCCGTGAGGTGGCCGTCGCCAGCGATTCGGGATCCAGGCGCACCGACGCGTAGGTCAGGTCGCCGTCGTTGAGAAGGACCAGAGCGCCGCGCGAGATCCCGACGAGACCGGGCACCTCGGTGGTCGCACCTTCCACGTCGAGTTCGACACTGTGGGTCTGTTCGAGTTTGCCCGAGCCGTTGTCGTCGTAGATGCCCACCCGCAGCCGGTGCACGCGGGTCTCACCCGCACCGGGCTGCGCGCCCTCCTGCACGACGGCGAAACGCGTGAACTTCCCCTCCGCGTCGACGTCGAAATCGGGGCGGATCACGTTGATACCGGTGGTCCGCAGCCACTGACTGCCCCAGTCCGACAGATCTCGTCCAGACGAATGTTCCAGTGCCGCAAGAAGATTCGAGAAAGTGGCGTTTCCGAACTTGTGGGCGTCGAAGTAGTCGCGCAATCCGGCCAGGAACGGCTCGAGACCCACGTAGGCGACGAGTTGCTTGAGTACCGACGCGCCCTTGGCGTAGGTGATGCCGTCGAAGTTGACCTCCACCGCGGCGATATCGGGGATGTCGGCGGCCACCGGATGCGTCGAGGGCAGCTGATCCTGCCGGTACGCCCACGACTTCTCGACGTTGGCGAAGGTGGTCCACGCACTCTTGTACTCGGTGGCCTCGGCCTGGCACAGGACGGAGGCGAAGGTGGCGAAGGACTCGTTGAGCCACAGGTCATCCCACCAGTCCATGGTGACCAGGTCGC
>NZ_CALLZT010000010.1:0-43927 GCF_937858515.1 uncultured Gordonia sp.
TGGGCGTGGCGGTGGGTGGTTCGGCGGCGATGATGCTCGCTGCGCGCATCCCCGGCTTCTACAAGTTCGCGGCGTCGTTCTCCGGCATTCTGCAGTTCACCTCGCCCGGCATGGCCCAGGCCATCCAGTTCGCCCAGAATGACGGTGGCGGCTACGACTCGGAAAAGATGTTCGGCAAGCCGAGCGACCCGGCCTGGCAGGAACATGACCCCTACCTGCTCGCTGACAAGCTGCAGGGCACCAGCCTCTACATCTCGTCGGGCAACGGTGTCATCGGTCCGCACGACCAACCGTCCGACATTCCGCTGCTGGCCACCAACTACGCCGGTGTCGGCCTCGAACTGCTCTCCCGCGTCACCAGCCAGCAGTTCGCCATCAAGCTCGCCGAGGAGGGCGTCGCAGCACGTGTGGTGTACCGGCCGTCGGGCACCCACACCTGGCCGTACTGGCAGTTCGAGATGCAGCAGGCCTGGCCGCAGGCGGCGTCGGCGCTGGGCCTGGCCGGTGACAAGGTCAACTGCGCCGTCTACGGCAACTTCAAGAAGGCCGCCGCCAAGCACAAGAAGGTTCTCGGGAACTGCCTGACACCCGACTACGCGGTGCCCGGTGGCCGGGCCCAGGATTTCTTCGGCGGCCGGATCATCTCCGGACCCAAGGGTCCCAAGATCGTGGTCGGCGCGATCGGCGGCGCTTACTCCGGCGCCGGCGGTCCCGGCGGTCCTCTCGGACTGCCCACCAGTGACGAACTTTCCACGCGCGACCGCAAGGGCCGCTACAACACGTTCCAGCGCGGCAGAATCACCTGGGATGCGAAGAACGGGACGAAGATATTCAGATAGGGGATCTTTCAGATAGGGGATCTTTCAGATAGGGGATCTTCAGCTCAGCGATCTTCGGACAGCGACACGCAAGCGCCTCTCCGGCCGGTTCATCAGGGCCCGCCGGAGAGGCGCTTGTCTGGGTGTGAGGCGCCCAAAAGCCTAAATCTTCGCTGAGGAATTGCGGTGTTTCCGCTGGTGGGGCGTTCCGGCGGCAAGAATCGTCGCCACGCGGTTGTAGCCTGGCCTCTGGCGGGGTGCAAACGCGTGACACAAGAGGAAGTGGCGATGACGACGACGAGGACGATCATTCGGTCGGCGATGCTGGCGGCCGGTGCGGCACTGGTGGCCGGAGCCATGACCGCCTGCTCGGATGATTCGACGGCCTCGGCACCGCTCACCAATAACCAGGTCACCACCACGTCGATGAGGTCGGGAGCCACCGCCGGCACGACGGTCGACAAGATCTCCAGCTCCGAGTCCCGCACCGAGGAGCCCGACGACAACGGGACCGGCGCCGAGAGCACGGGCGCCGAATCCACAGCCGCCGGTGCGGACGAGTCGACCGAGGTGACCAACGCGCCGAGCACCCGGCGCAACAGCGTCCGCAACAACGGTGGCCAGGACAACGGGAACGGGGGAGCCCAGAACGGGGGAGCCCAGAACGGCGGAGCCCAGAACGGCGGGAGCCGGAACACCCCTGCCCAGAACGACGCTGCCACCGAGAGCGTTGCCGCACCCCAGAACGTCAAGCTCACCCCGAAGCAGGAGAACTACCTGCGGGCCCTCAAACGCCAGAACGTCACGTTCATGGGTGACACCGACAACAACGTCGCTCTCACCATGGGCGCGTACATCTGCAGCGAGAAGAAGAAGGGCACCGATCCGGTGACCGTCAAGGCGTATGTGACCGCGTCCGTGGGGCCGGGCACCAATTCCGTCACCGAGGCCAGTGCCAAGGCCGACAAGGTGATCCGGGCCGCGCGCACCGAATACTGTTAGCGAGTCGTCGATGGCCCGCTCGAAAGCGGCACCGCCCAAGCGGCGAGTGCCCAAGTTTCTGCTGTTCCTGGGACTTCTCGCGGTGGTGGCGATTGCCCTCGTCGTCGTCCTGGTGGTCATGCTGCTGAAACCCGGAACCGGTTGGATACCCGAGAATCCGCCCAGTTCACCGTCCACCCCGCGACCGACGGCGCAACCGGCCGACTGTCCCGATGTGCTGACGCTCGTGGTCCCCGGCACCTGGGAGTCGTCCGCCGACGACGATCCGCACAACCCGACGGCCAACCCGAGGTCGCTGCTGCTGAAGGTGTCCGCACCGCTGCAGAAGCAGTTCGAGCAATCGCGCACCGACGTGTACACCGTGCCGTACACGGCGCAGTTCCGGAATCCCACCAATCTGGCCGACCGGCAGATGGACTACAACGACTCACGCAAGCAGGGGTATCAGCGGGCCGCTGCCAAGATGGCCAAGCTCAACCGCGAGTGTCCGTTGACCGGCTTCGTGCTGATGGGTTTCTCGCAGGGTGCGGTCATCGTCGGTGACCTGGCCCAGAGCATTGCCGCGGGTCGTGGACCGATCGCCGCCTCCGATCAGGATCTGGTCCTCGGGGTCGGTCTCATCGCCGACGGGCGGCGCGAGTCCGGCAAGCAGCACGACGTCGGCCCGAGCCCGGACGGTGTCGGTGCGGAGGTGTCGCTCAGCGGTTTCGGCAGCCTCGTCCCCGGCATCACCATGACCGGTGGTCGCGGGGGTTTCGGGGAGCTCGGGGACCGGGTGTACTCGATCTGCGCGTCAGGTGACATGATCTGCGACGCACCGACGGTCACCAATCCGATCAAGGCGATCTCGCAGCTCTCGGGCGCGCTCAACAGCCCGGTCCACGCGATGTACGGAACCACCAGGTACTGGTCGGCCGGCGGCATGAGCGCCACCGACTGGCTGTACGGCTGGGCCGCCAAACGCATCGATGAGGCTCCGGTGCCCGAGCACTACTAGTGCTCGTCAACATCTCCCTTACTCGTGAGTAAGATCACGTGTGACAATGGCTGAGATCCACGCGCCGCCGAAACGTCCCCAAACAGGTGACTCCCGGCAGAGCCACGTCGGGCGCGTGCAAAAATAGCCACGTCGTGCAGACCGGGAAGCGGCCACCACCGTGGTCGTTGCCCCCACCTGGCTGCCCACACATGACGGAGACAATAGAGGAGTTCTCTTGAGCGAGGTCACCACGCCTGAGGGCCTGCGCAAGTTCCGCTTCGGCGCGGGCGGCGAGGGCAACAAAGAGGAGGGTGGTGCGCGCAAGTTCGTCCAGCTCGCCCAGACCGCCGAAGAGTACGGCTACGACACCTTCGCGGTGCCCGATCACCTGGGCAACCAGGTCGGACCGCTCGCCGCGCTCGGCGCTTTGTCGCAGGCCACCGACCGGATCCGGCTGGGCACCTCGGTGCTGGCCAACGGGTGGCGTCACCCCGCGCTGCTGGCCAAGGAGGCCAACACCATCGACGTCCTGTCCAAGGGGCGGCTCGAGCTGGGCATCGGTGCGGGCTGGATGAAAGAGGAGTTCGACAAGGCCGGTCTGGAGTTCGAGAAGCCGGGTGTGCGCATCCGCCGGCTCGATGAGGCGCTGACGATCCTCGACGGCCTGATGCGCGGACAGACGGTCGATTTCGAGGGCGAGTTCTACACCATCAACGGTTTGCAGGGCACTCCGCGCCCGCGCCAGGGTCCGCGTCCGCCGATCGCGGTCGGCGGCGGCGGCCCCAGGATGCTGGCGCTGGCCGCCAAGCACGCCAACATCATCTCGGTGGCCACAGGCACCACTGCCGAGGGCAAGCTGCGGCTGTCGGACATGACGATGGAGAAGACGCTCGAACGGGTCGACCGGATCAGGCAGGCCGCCGGTGACCGGTTCAGCGAGATCGAGCTGAACTGGACGATCGCCACCATCGTGATCACCGACGACCGGGAGGCGACGGCCGAGATGGCCCTGCAGGCGATCGATCAGGGCTACCCGCCGAACATCGCCAAGGACGTCGAGCTGACCGTCGAGGACGTGTTGCAGTCGCCGTACCTGGCGTTCGGGACGTTCGAGCAGATCGCCGACCAGATCCGTGAGGTGCGTCGACGCACGACGATGTCGTACGTCGGTGTGTTCCCCACGCAACTCGACGCGTTCGCGCCGGTGCTGGCGTTGCTGAAGGGCGAATGAGCGTTCCCGGATATTGAGCGGACTCAAGTACGATGTCCGACTGTCGCGAGTAACCTCTGTGGCAGCTTTGACGAAATACGACCTGGCCCCGGCAAGAACGCCGGTTCAGGCCGCTGAACTGGCAATTGATGATACGGAGTCCGTTTCCACTGAGATAACGTTTGCGCTACGGTTGCGTCACTACCAGGTCGCAATTGGTGGGGGCACAGGGAAACCGGTGGTGTAGGGAAATGCAGGGTCGTGCCAACGCCGGTGCGGGGACCGGTGGCACGGCATACGGGGTGGAGACAACAGGTCCACCGGGACCACAGGAGAAGTGATGCTGAACACCGAACTCTCGGAGTTCGTCGATGAGGACGGACATCTCCGGCTACAGGAGAATGTGACGCTCGTCGCCTATGTCGAACGCAACGTACGCGAGCAGGCTGACACGCTGGCGTACAGGTTCATCGACTACAGCCGGGAACGTGACGGCGAACCGCAGGACCTGACCTGGGCCCAGTTCGGTAAACGACTGCGTGCCGTGGCCGCCCGCCTGCAGCAGGTCACCGCGCGCGGCGACCGGGTCGCGATCCTCGCCCCGCAGGGGCTCGAGTACGTGATCGGCTTCTTCGCCGCCCTCTACGCAGGCAATGTGGCCGTGCCGCTGTTCTCGCCCGACGAGCCCGGCCACACCGACCGGCTCGAGGCGGTGCTCGCCGACTGTACGCCCGCCGCGATCCTCACCTCCACCAAGGCGGCGGAGGCGGTGCGCGACTACTTCGCCCCCCTGCCTGCCAAGCAGCGCCCCAGGGTGATCGCGGTCGACGCGGTCCCGGATTCGGTCGGCTCGGGCTGGACCCCGCCGGTCGTCGGCCCCGAACACAACCTCGACACCATCGCCTACCTGCAATACACGTCCGGCTCCACCCGCACCCCCGCGGGCGTCGAGATCACCCACCGGGCCGTGGCCACCAACGTGCTGCAGATCTGCGACACCATCGAGATCAACAAGTCCGCACGTGGGGTCACCTGGCTGCCGCTGTTCCACGACATGGGCCTGCTCACGGTCATCCTGCCCGCGCTCGGCGGCAGCTACATCACCATCATGAGCCCGCAGGCGTTCATCCGCCGCCCCGGCCGCTGGATCAAGGAACTCGCCTCCGCCGACGGCGCCGAGACCTACGCCGCCGCGCCCAACTTCGCCTTCGAGCACGCCGCGCTGCGCGGCCTGCCACGTCCTGGTGAAGAGCTGGACCTGTCCAACGTCATCGGCCTGATCAACGGCTCGGAGCCGGTCACCGTCAGTTCGATGAGGAAGTTCAACGACGCGTTCGAGCCGTACGGGCTGTCCAAGACGGCCATCAAGCCGTGCTACGGCATGGCCGAGGCCACTCTCTTCGTGTCGGCCACCAAGCGCGAGAACGAGGCCAAGGTCGTCCACGTCGACCGCGAGGAACTCAACGCGGGACGCTTCGCGTTCGTCGACGCCGACGCACCGGGTGCGGTCACCCAGGTCTCGTGCGGTCAGGTCGCCCGGGATCAGTGGGCCACCATCGTCGACGCCGACACCGCGACCGAACTCCCCGACGCGCAGATCGGCGAGATCTGGCTGCACGGCGCCAACATCGGCGCCGGCTACTGGGGTAAGGACGACGAGACCCGCGAAACCTTCGACAACCGCCTGGTCACCCGGCTCGCCGAGGGCAGCCATGCCGACGGCGTCCCCGACGACGCCAAGTGGATGCGTACCGGTGACTACGGCGTGTGGGTCGACGGCGAGCTGTACATCACCGGCCGTGTCAAGGACCTGGTGATCGTCGACGGCCGCAACCATTACCCGCAGGACCTGGAGTTCACCGCGCAGGAAACCAGTACCGCGCTGCGTCCGGGGTTCGTCTCGGCGTTCGCCGTACCCGTCAACCAGTTGCCGACCGAGGTATTCGAGTTCGCGGCGAGCGGCCTGACCTACGATCCTGACGACGCGTCGGAGCAACTGGTGATCGTCGCCGAACGCGGGCCTGGTAAACGGACCGATCCGCAGGACGTCGCCGACACGGTCCGCGCCGCGGTCGCCTCCCGGCACGGCGTGATGGTCCGCGACGTGCTGCTGGTTCCGGCCGGTTCGATTCCGCGTACCTCCAGCGGCAAGATCGCCCGCCGGGCCTCGCGTGCGGCGTACATCGACGGCACCCTGCGCGGCGGCTACCAGCAGACCGCTTTCCCCGACGCCCTCGAATGACGTTCGGGGCGCAACGCACCCATGCCGATCACGTCATGTCCTTCACCCGCTTCCGGCACTTCGTCGCCCGACGATGTGCCGGTATGTGAGGCGGTCGCGCCTTGCCGGTCGTCGCGGGGGCCCCGAACAGTAGTCTGGAAGCGATGTCTGAACTGAATACCGACCAGCCGGTAAACCCCTCCGAAGACGCCCAGGCCGACCCCGGCACTCATGACCCCGAAACTCATGACCCAGAAACTCATGACACCGAGACCGCCGGGGGGATGACGGTCGCCGAGCTGCGCGACTGGCTGCGCAGCTGGGTGTCGAAGGCCACCGGGCTGCCCGCCGACCAGATCGGCGACGATCGGCCGATGGACGAGTTCGGCCTGGCCTCGCGCGATGCGGTGACGCTGGCCGCCGACATCGAGGACCGCACCGGCGTGGTGCTCACCGCGACCGTCGCCTACAACCATCCGACCATCGCGATGCTGGCCAAACGCATCATCGAGGGCGATCCGGACGAGGGCAAGGGCGACGACGACCGGTTCTGGGAGCGTGAGCGTGACGCTGCCGACGACATCGCGATCGTCGGTTTCGCCACCCGCTTTCCGGGCGCGGGCCACACCCCCGAGTCCACGTGGGAGGCACTCGCCGCAGGCAGGTCGGGCATCACCGATCTGCCCGAGGACCGCTGGGCCGAGTTCAAGCAGGACCCGAAGCTGGCCAAGATCATCGCCGAGGCCAACGTACAGGGCGGCTACCTCGACGACGTGAAGGCGTTCGACGCCGACTTCTTCCAGATGAGCCCGCGCGAGGTCGAGATGGTCGACCCGCAGCAGCGGCTGGCACTGGAGTTGAGCTGGGAGGCGCTCGAACACGCGCACATCCCTGCCAGCGACCTCAAGGGCACCGACGTCGGCGTCTTCCTGGGCACCTCCACCAACGACTATCAGATGCTCGCCACGATGGGCCTCGGTGACGGTGCCTCCGACACCGCCGCATACGCGCTGACCGGCACCTCGACATCGATCATCGCCAACCGCGTCTCCTACTACTTCGACTTCCGCGGGCCGTCGGTCGCGCTCGATACGGCGTGCTCGTCGTCGCTGGTGGCGGTACATCAGGCGGTGCGCAGCCTGCGCAACGGCGAGTCGACGATCGCGCTGGCCGGTGGCGTCAACATGATCCTCACTCCGGCCGCGAGCCTGGGCTTCGACAGCATCGGCATGATCGCCGCCAACGGCAAGATCAAGACCTTCTCCGCCGATGCCGACGGCATCGGTCGCGCCGAGGGCGGCGGCGTGTTCGTCCTCAAACGTGTTGCCGACGCCCGCCGCGACGGTGACCCGATCCTCGCGGTCATCACCGGCTCGGCCGTCAATTCCGACGGCCGCTCCAACGGTCTGCCCGCCCCCAACCCGGAGGCGCAGGTCGACGTGCTGCGGGCGGCCTACGCCGACGCCGCGCTCGACCCGTCGTCGGTGGACTACGTGGAGGCGCACGGCACCGGTACGGTGCTCGGCGACCCGATCGAGGCCGACGCCCTCGGCCGCGTCGTGGGCCGCGGCCGGCTGCCCGGCAAACCGCTGCTGATGGGTTCGGTCAAGACCAACTACGGCCACATGGAGTCCGCGGCCGGCGCCGGCGCGCTCGCCAAGGTGGTGCTGTCGATGCAGCACGGCGAGATCCCGGCCTCCCTCAACTTCACCGAACCGAACCCGTACATCCAGTTCGCCGCCAACAGCCTGCAGGTCACCACCGAGGCCACCGAATGGCCGCGCTACAGCGGTCACGCCGTCGCCGGCATCTCCGGTTTCGGTTTCGGCGGCACCAACGCCCACATCGTCGTCCGCGAACCCCTCCCCACCGACCTCCTCTTGAAGCCTGAGGAGCCGTCGCGCGACGAAGGAGCCGCCGGGGCCGGCCTTTTGATCCCTGAGGAGCAGTCGCGCGACGAAGGAGCCGACCGCGTCTCGAAGGGTCCGGCGACCGACCTGCCTGACGCCACCATGGCCGACGACACCGATGACGACGACGAATACCTGACCGAAGCCGAACGCGCGATCCTCGCCGCCCAGGCCCGCAAGTCCGAAACCGACACCACCGCAACCGAAAAGGACCCCGCCGAAGGCTTCGCCCCCTGCGCCGCCGAGGGATCCGTTGTCCCGCTGGTGGTCTCGGGCTTCCTCCCGTCCCGCCGCCGCAAGAGCGCCGCCGACATCGCCGACTGGCTGGAAACCGAAGCGGGACAGTCGGCTTCGCTCGTCAGCGTCGGCCGCACCCTGGCCTCCCGCAACCACGGCCGTTCCCGCGCGGTGGTGATGGCCCGGTCCCACGAGGATGCGATCAAGGGCCTGCGCGCGATCGCCGACGGCAAGTCCAACCCGCTCGTGTATTCGGCCGATGCCCCCGACGCGGCGTCGGCGGTGTGGTTGCTGTCCGGTTACGGTTCGCAGCACCGCAAGATGGCCAAGCAGATCTACACCGAGAACCCGGTGTTCGCCAAGTATCTCAACCGCGTCGACGAGTTCATCGACAACGAACTCGGCTACAAGATCGCCGATCTGGTGCTCGACGACGCCGAGGCCTACGGCAGTGAGTCGGCGCAGGTCGCCATCTACGCCATCCAGGTGGCCCTCGCCGACACGCTGCGGCATTTCGGCGCCGAACCCGGTGTGCTGGTGCCGCATTCGATGGGTGAGGCGTCGGCCGCCTACATTTCGGGCGGACTCTCGCTGGAGGACGCGACCCGGGTGATCTGCCATCGTTCGCGGCTGATGGCCGAGGGCGAGGCGGCGCTGACCGAGGACGAGGTCCGCTTCATGGCGCTGGTCGAATACTCGGCCGACGACATCAAGAGCGTGCTGGTGGACTACCCGGATCTGGAGATCTGCGTGTACGCCGCACCCACGCACACGGTGATCGGCGGTCCGCCGGAGCAGGTCGACGCGATCGTCGCGCGCGCCGAGGCCGAGGGCAAGATCGGCCGCAAGCTGCAGACCAAGGGCGCCAGCCACACCTCGCAGGTCGAGCCGATCCTCGGCGAACTGGCCTACGAGATCGCCGGAATCCACCCGCTGCCTTTGGAATACGGCATCTACAGCTCCATCGACCGGGAGGAGTTCTACCGTCCGGGCGGCAAGGCGATCCACGAGGTCGAATACTTCCTCAAGGGTCTGCGTTATTCGGTGTGGTTTGCTCAGGCGGTCGCGAAAACCGTTGAGGTGGGCCACCGTACGTTCATCGAGCTGTCCCCGAATCCGGCTGTGCTCATCTCCGTCGCGGGTACCACGTTCGGTGCGGGTATCCAGAACGCCGAACTCATCGAGACGCTGCGTCGCAAGGAGGACGAGAGCTTCGGCCTCATCAACGCGCTGATGAAGCTGTACGTGCATGGTCATCCCGTGAACGTGGCGTCGCTGTTCGGCGTCGACGGCGCCGACCGTGGCTACGCAGACGTGCCGCGCACCCGGTTCGAGCGCAAGCAATTCTGGCTCACCGCAAGCTATTCGGCGAGCGGCAGCGGTGCGGTGCCGGGCGCGCACGTGGCTCTGCCCGACGGTCGGCACGCCTGGGAGGTCAACGCCTCGGTGGTGACCGACCCGCGGGCCCTCGTCGCCGCGGCCGCCGGACAGGTCCTGGCCGACGTCGCCGTCGGAGCCGTCGAAACCCACGCACCGATTCCCGCGTCGGGCACCGTCACCACCACCCTCAGCCCCCACCCCGGCGGCGCATCGGTGGCCCTGTACGCCCAGGACGGCAAGAACTTCCGGCTCCTGTTCGAGGCTGCGGTCACCGCTGGAGCGGCACCGGTGCAGGCGCCGGTGGATCCGGAGTCCTCGCCGGCCGCAGTGTTCGCCGACAACACCCTCGTCGTCGAAGAGGAGATCATCGAGAACGCGGGCGACCGGTGGACAGCGGAATCGGGTGAGTCCGTACATGATCGGCTCGCCACCATCGTCGGTGAGTCGATGGGCTACGACCCGCAGGACCTGCCGTTCGAGGTTCCGCTGATCGACCTGGGCCTCGATTCGCTGATGGCGGTACGCATCAAGAACCGCGTCGAGTACGAGTTCGACATCCCGCAGCTTCAATTGCAGGCGATGCGTTCGGCATGTCTGGCCGACGTCGAGAAGTTCACCGCGTTCGCGGTCACCCACCGCGATCAGCTCGACAACCTCGCCGAAAACGCCGCCGCCGGAGGCGAACTCAACACCGAGGCCATCAACGCCTACATCGACGAGCAACTCGCCAAGGACGCCGCCGCTCCCACACCGGTCGAGACCCCCTCACCGGCGTCGGCTACGGAGCCCACTCCCTCGCCGGTTGAGGAGCCCACCCCTCCGACGGTTGAGGAGCGAGGAGCACAAGCGACGAGCCTCGAGACCCCGCAAGCCGACAGTGTCCCGGAAACCCCGAAAACCCCTGCCGCCGAAAGTATCTCCTCCCAGGAAGCCGCAGCCGCCGCAGCAGGATCGGACGTCCCACCCCGCGACGCCGCCGAACGTCTCACCTTCGGCGTCTACGCCGTGGTCACCAAGCGCTCCGCGGGCGGCATCTTCAATAAGCTGCCCGTCCTCGATGAGGACGCCGCGCAGGCACTCACCGATCGCCTCAACGAACGCACCGGCGGCGACATCGACATTGAGGACATCCTCGACTCCGAGACCATCGAGGAGATGTCGAATTACGTCCGCGAATACCTCGACGCCGCAGCCGATGTCGACGGATTCGTGCGTTACCTGCGGCTGGTGCCGGACGGCAAGAAGTCCTACGACACCACAGCCGGAGATCGGGTTCCGGTGCTGTTGTTCCATCCCGCCGGTGGCAACACCTCCGCCTACGAGACCTTGCTCAAGCGCTTGCCCGCCGATCAGCCGGTCATCGGCTTCGACCGCGTCGAAGGTTCACTGGAAGAGCGTGTGCGCCAATATCTTCCGCGAATCCGCGAGGTGCAGCCGCACGGCCCGTACGTGTTCGTCGGCTGGTCGCTCGGCGGTGGCCTGGCCTACGGTGCGGCGCAGCTGATGCTTCAGGAGGGTGAGCAGGTCGCGTTCGTGGGCCTCATCGACACGGTGATGCCGGCCGAACGCGAGATCGAGACCCCCGACACCAAACGTGCCCGGCTACAACGCTGGAAGGACTTCGCGGTCAAGACCTACGACCTCGACCCGGACGTGCCGATCCCGCTGGACCGGCTCGTCGAGGCCGACGACGAGGGCCAGTTCCGCATCATCATGGAAATGGTGTCGATGTCGGGGGCCAAGATCCCCGGCGGCATCATCGAACACCAGCGCACCTCGTTCATCGACAATCGCGCCCTCACCAACATCGAGCCGACCGCGTTCGACGGCAAGGTGGTGCTGTATCGGGCCGACCGCATGCACGACGGGGCCATCGAACTCGACCCACAATGGGCCAAGATCGATCCCGACGGCGGCTGGGGTCCGATCGTCTCCGACCTGGAGATCGTGCACATCGGCGGCGACCACCTGTCGATGGTCGACGAACCGTACATCTCGTCGATCGGGGCGGACCTGACCGCACGCCTGAACGGACTTGGTAAAAACTAAAGAGAGAAGGGGGACGTCCGAGGCGGCGTCCCCCGCCGAATGGGCACCACAGTGGCCGATCACGACAGGGCCCGACAACCGCGTCGCCGGGCGCAAGGAAGCGGAGTGCGAATGAACACGACAGCCGAGAAGCTGGCCGACCTGCGGGCCAAGCTGGAAACGGCCCGGGAGCCGGGTGGTGCCAAGGCCGTCGCCAAACGCGCCAAGAAGGGTATTCCGTCGCCGCGTGAGCGCCTCGACATGCTCTTCGACCCCGGCACCTTCGTCGAGTTCGGTGCGCTGGTCAAGGCTCCGGGCGCGGCCGAATCGGGCTACGGCGACGGCGTCGTCACCGGTCACGGACTCGTCAACGGCCGGCCCGTCGCCGCGTTCTCCCACGACCAGACGGTCTACGGCGGCTCGGTCGGTGAGATGTTCGGCCGCAAGGTCTGCTACCTAATGGAATGGGCCGGCAAACTCGGCTGCCCTATCGTCGGCATCAACGACTCCGGCGGCGCCCGCATCCAGGACGCCGTGGTCTCCCTCGCCTGGTACGGCGAGATGGCCCAGCACGGTGAACTGCTGTCCGGCCTGACCCCCCAGGTGTCGGTGATCCTCGGCAAATGCGCCGGCGGTGCGGTGTACTGCCCCACAAACACCGACGTCCTCGTCGGCGTCGAGAACAACAGCTACATGTTCCTCACCGGGCCCGACGTCATCAAGCAGGTCTCCGGCGAGGACGTCTCGCCCGAGGATCTCGGCAGTGCCCACAACCAGGCGCGCTGGGGCAACCTGCACCACGTCGCACCCGACGAGAAGTCCGTCTTCGAATGGGTCCGTGACTACCTCGACTACATGCCGTCGAGCGCTCACGAAGCGCCGCCGATCATCAATCCCGGTCTCGAACCGGAGATCACCGAATCGGATCTGTCGCTGAACACCTACATGCCCGACAGCGACAACGCGCCCTACGATGTTCGCGAGATCATCATGCGGGTCTTCGACGACGGTGCGTTCCACGAGATCGGCGAGTTGTACGCCCCCAACATGATCACCGGCTTCTCCCGCGTCGACGGCCGATCCGTGGGCATCGTGGCCAACCAGCCCGCCGTCATGGGCGGTGTCCTCGACACCGACAGCTCCGAGAAGGCCACCCGCTTCATCCGGCTGTGCGACGCCTACAACATCCCGCTCGTCTTCCTCGTCGACACCCCCGGTGTGCTGCCCGGCCTCGCCGAAGAACAAAAGGGCACCATCCGGCGCTCCGGACGCCTCGGATACGCCACCCTGGAAGCCTCGGTACCCAAGGTGACGGTCATCCTGCGCAAGGCGTACGGCGGCGCCTACGCCGTCATGGGCTCCAAACACCTGCACACCGACATCAACTTCGCCTGGCCCACCGGCAAGATCGCGGTCATGGGAGCCGAGTCGGCCGCCGCCATCCTCACCCGTCGGCAGACCGAGAACATGTCCGCGGCCGACGCCGACCGCGTCCGCCGCGACTTCATCGACTTCTACAACATGACGATGGCCACGCCCTACCAGGCAGCCGAACGCGGCTACATCGACGCCGTCATCGAACCCAGCCAGACCCGCCTCGAACTCCGCAAGGCCCTGGCTCAGCTCCGCGACAAGGAACACCGCCTCATCGAACGCAAACACCTCCTCATGCCCATCTGATTTGGTCGGGCCTGATTTGGCCCCTTTCGAAACCTGGTGAGCCGACAACGTTTTCACCCGTCTCGAACCCCGCCCACCATCTTGATCCCTGAGGCCGAAGCGACGGAGGAGCGAGGTGCCACTGCGCAGAGTTTGGCGAAGGTGGCTTCGTTGCGCATCCGGTGCACGTTCTGCCCGGCAGCGTAGACAACACCGACCTGACGCAGGCCGAGCAATAGCCGGTGGTCATACGCACCCGACGACACCCCGACCGATACTCTCGGGTACTGGAGGGGGCGGTGGTAGCGTCGAGTGCCGCCACCTCGGCAACGCGGATGACGGCTGTTTTGTACTTATCAGGGCGGCAGTTCTGTAACTCAAGGCCTGGCAGTTCTGTAGTTCGTAGGCTGGCAGTTCTGTAGTTCAGGTACGGTCGCTGTATGTCTGACGAGCGTGACCTGGTTCAACGACGAATTCTGCCGATCGCCGCAGAACGGTGCGCGGAGAGTCCGGTCGTCCTCCTAGAGGGGCCGCGAACTGTCGGAAAATCGACACTCCTGCGAACGTTGGCCGACCGGCTCGGCGGCAACATCCTGGACCTTGATGACCTCGATACACGCGCGGCTGTAGCCAGCGACCCGGCGATGATGATCGGCGGACCCGGTCCGGTACTTATCGACGAGTACCAGCACGTGCCGGTGGTGCTCGATGCGATCAAGGCCAGACTCAACAGATCGAGCAGGCCTGGCCAGTTCGTTCTTACCGGGTCTGCCCGCCACGAATCGTTGCCTCGTGCAGCACAGGCGCTTACTGGCCGTCTACAGCGATTACAGGTTCTTCCTCTGTCTCAGAACGAGATCGAACACGCGGGCAGCGGCCTGATCGAGAGTCTCTTTCACGAACCCGACGCATCGGCTCGTGCAACGGACTCGGCGACGACCAGGGACGAGTACATCAGCCGCGTTGTACGAGGTGGCTTTCCGCTTGAGCTTGCAGCGCGAAGCGAATCGGCCCGCTCACGGTGGATCGACGATTGGGTTCGGCTCACTCTTGAACGCGACGTGCAGGAACTCTCACGTATTCGACAGGCACATATACTGCCCGGACTCCTTCAGCGTCTCGCAGGCCAGACCGCGCAGGTCTTCAACACTGCCCAGCTCGCTGAAGGACTCGGCGTCGGAGAGAAGACCATCCGAGACTACGTACGCCTCCTTGAAGCCGTATTCGTCGTTCGGATGCTGCCACCCTGGGATCGGACGTTGACCAAACGGACGACCGCCAGACCCAAGGTCCATGTAGTCGACTCAGGAATCGCGGCTCGCCTCACCAGGCTCTCATCGGGCAAGCTCGCTGTGCGAGACCCGTCGGTCCTGACGCAGTTCGGGCACCTGTTGGAGACATTCGTCATCGGTGAACTCCTAGCCCAAGCCACGTGGACGGACGGGATCGCAGCCGCCGGCCACTGGCGAACACGCGACGGGATAGAGGTCGATCTGGTCATCGAGGACGACAACGGCCGCGTACTCGCGTTCGAAATCAAAGCGGCGGGCCGAACCACAGGACGAGACTTCACCGGCCTGCGAGCCCTGCGAGACCACCTGGGCGATTCCATGGTCGCAGGAATCGTCTTCTACACCGGAAACCACAGCTACACACACGAAGACCGCATCCACGTCCTACCCATCGCCCGCCTGTGGCAACAGTGAGCGGGCCACCGGCTACCGCTACCCAACGCCACCTACAGGCCGAACAAGATGGAGGCCGCTCTTGACAACGTACAACCGTTTGGTTGTATATTGGAGTCGTGGCCGAGACCGACGAGGACAGGGCCGATGCCCTGTTCCACGCGCTGTCCGATCGCACCCGCAGGGACATCCTGCGGCGGGTGCTGACCGGGGAGCATTCGGTATCGGCGCTCGCGGCGAACTACGACATGAGCTTCGCCGCGGTACAAAAACACGTCGCCGTGCTTGAACGGGCTGGTCTGATCACCAAAAGACGCAGTGGCCGTGAGCAACTCGCTTCCGGCGACGTCGAAGCGGTACGCGCGGTGTCGAACATGCTCGCCGACCTTGAACAGGTCTGGCGCGGCAGGATCGCACGTATCGACGACCTCCTGTTCGCAGACCCGTCACCACCATCCCCGTCACCACAATCAGAGGTGTAGCCGCCATGCCCGTCACCAATGTCACCCACGACATCGACACCCGCACCATCGTTATCACCGCCGAGTTCGCAGCGTCCCGCGACCGCGTTTGGGAGGTGTACGCCAACCCGCGTCAGCTCGAAAAGATCTGGGGCCCACCGACTTACCCGGCCACCTTCGTCGAGCACGACTTCGTGCCCGGCGGCAAGGTCACCTACTACATGACCAGCCCCGAGGGGGAGAAGTTCGGCGGCTGGTGGGAGATGATCACCGTCGACAAGCCCAACGGGTTCACCTTCAAGGACGGCTTCGCCGACGCCGCGAACGATCTCAAACCCGTTGACTCGATGCCTGTTTCGTTCAACGACTACAAGTTCACCGAGGGTGACGGTACCACCACCGCCGTGTTCACCAGCGTCTACGAGACCGCAGAAGCCCTCCAGCAGGTCCTCGACATGGGCGTCATCGAGGGCGCCTCGGCCGCGATCAACCAGATCGACGAGTTGCTTGCAAGCTGAACTGGCCCACCACCGGTTGAGGTGGATCCTCAACCGGTGGTGGGGGTGACGGCTCCTGTCAGTTGTTGCGGACCGCTCGCATCGGACCCGGCGACCACAGGCCGGTGTGGGTGTCAGTGCTGATGTCCAGGTCGGCTGTGCGTTGTGGCACAAGCGGTTCCAGGCGCATGAGGGCACCCCAGTCGCGGGCCCAGTCGTTACGCAGGTACGACGGCAGCACTGTCGAGGACAGTTCGTTGTCGATGATGCCGAGCGGTCCGCCGTAGTCGCCGGCCATCCAGCGCTGGGAGTTGATCTCCTCGCCGATCCGGTCGGGGGCGATACGCCACAACGGTGTTTCCAGGACGCCGTACCGGGCGCGGGCGGGTCGCTGGCACGGGAACGCCAGCGCCACCGACCAGTCCAGCAGCACGGGATCCTCCTCGCCGACCAACTCGGTCAGTACCGTCAGCTTCGACATGCGCGGCGAGGTGATCGCCAGCCACTGGTCGGGGACCGACGAAGTGTCTTCGGCGACAACGCGTACCACGGTGGCCCGCGGCGGCGCCTGATCGAGCGGGAACCGCAGGTTGCGCCACTCGGGGGCGTGGTCGGTGTCCATCGGCACCCGCTGACCCACCGGGGTCACCGAACCGTCGGCCTCCACCCGGCCGTACTCCACGCGCACCGTCTGTCCCTTGTGGGTGACCGACAGGTCGTCGATGTACTCGACCTGCCCGGCCACCGACATCGTGATCAGCGGACGATCGGCGGAACGCTTCGGCATCTGGTACCACGCGGACACGAGATGTCCTGTGCCGCCGGGGCTTCCGTATGTACCGAGGATCGGGGTCTTGCGGGGAGAGAGCCCGAACGGCAGCTTCTGCCGGGAACCGTTGACGCCCAGCTGTTCTCCGGTGCCACCTGCGGTCGAGTCGTCGCCGCCTGCATCCTCGGTTCCCGTCGAGTCGGTGGTGGGATCGGCATCGGACCGGTCCACCTCGTTCTGGGCTTCCTCGGATGCGTCGGCCGCCAGATCGGTACCGACCCCGTTCGGGTCGAATCCGGTCATCCCCTTACCGGCCAGCGCCGCTCCGGGTGTCAGATTACGTTGTCCGGCAACGTTTGCCGGCGTCAGCAGGCCGTCGTTGGGGTCGGCCTCCACCAGCACGGCCTCGCCGAGTGCACACGGTTTACCCCGTAACGCGTCCACGTTGGATTTGCCCCACGACCACGAATGACGCTGGGTCATATCGGCTTTGGCAAAGCTGACGAGGGTGAACAGCAGCATCACCGCGGACACGACGATCAGCGACGGGCTGCGCAGCCGGGAGAAGATCCCCGCGGGCACGCCCTGGCGCCGGTCGTCGGGCACGTAGTCGTCCCGGAAGTGTTGCCACACACCGAGAATCGTCAAGGCCACCGCGCAGGCCAGGAACACCGACGAGAATGTGATGCCCTTGATCTCCGGGGTGCTGTCGCGCCACGGCATGCCGTAGTTGCCGACGTACCACCACTGGTTGCGGCCGGCGAATGCCACGGCCAGAACATAGGTGCAGGCTGCCGCGAACAGGGTCCGGTTGCGCCGTCGGCGCATGATGGCGCGGTCGGCGCAGGTGGTGGCGACCGCCGCCAGCGCTCCTGCGATCGCCGCGTAGATGCCCATCTGGTGGGTCCACTTGGTGGGCTGGAACGCCAGCAGGGCCGTGCAGCCAAGGGCCATCGCCACCAGGCGCCACGTGGGCGCCGTCGCGATCCCGGTGAGCCGCTTGCGGTTGAGCAGCATGATCACCACGAGCATCACGCAGACGAACGTGATCAGGATGCCGAATCGCCGGGCGATCGAACCGTCGGCGGTCGGGTTCATCAGCATGTAGTAGCGCAGCGGCTCTTCCCACCACTTGTTGGTGGGTCCGACCTCGCCGTTGACGCGCACACCTTCGAGGATCGGTGCGAGTGCCTGATCGGCGAAGATCAGGTACAGGATCGCCAGCCCCGAAGCCAGGATCGGCATCAGTATCGGCAGGATGCCGTCGCGATGGCGCCGGGCCATGAACCGGCGCAGCAGCGGACGCAGCCCGGCGAGCAACGCGACCGCGGCCATCACACCCGTCGGGTGGGCGGTGAGCGTGAGCGCAGCCGCCATGATGCCGATGGTCAGCGGCAGGAACCGGCCGGTGGCGATCGACCGCTCCACACACACCCAGGTGAACAGCGCACCGAGCGCGATCAGCGGTTCTACTCGCAGGCCGTTGTTGTACGGCATCCACACCGCCAGGAACACCAGCGCCGCCGCCCACAGCGCGGGCGTGGACTGCCGCACGCCCCGGCCCAGGCGCGGAATCGCGAACCGCGAGATCAGCCACCATGACGCCAGCGCGAAGATGAACGGCAGCAACCGCAGCCACGGCGTCGCGGTGCTGACCTGCATCCACATCGACAGGTAGTGGTAGTGCCAGCCGAACGGATCCTGCGGCGCGCTGAAGTACCGGTAGTAGTTGTCCAGGTAACCGGCGTCCTTGGCGACGCGGCCGACCGTCACCTGGTAGCCGTCGTCGGCGGTGTTGGCGCCGACGAACAGCCATACGAGCAGGATTCCGGCGACGAAGCCGTCGACCCAGCGTGGCCGCCACTTGCTCGCGGACAGCCGGAATCGGTAGCTGCGGCCGTCGCGGGCGTCGAGTACGGCCAGCGCCAGGATCGACGCGATAGTGGCGGCGATGCCCAGCGCCAGCACCCAGAACTTGAGCGAGGTGGGGGTGGAGATGAACCGCGTGTCGAGCGTCGCGTGGAACGACAACCCCTCGGTCGACACGCCTGCGGGCAGCGAGGTGTACACGCCGATCAGCTGCGGCCGTTTGTTGGGTTCGGCGATGTCGAAGCTGTACGGCGAATCATCCTCGGCCGTACCGAGATTCGGGGTGGGCGGCATGTTCTCGATGGCGCCGTGCACGCCGTCGTCGCCGCCGCGGATCTTCACCACACAGCCGGGTGCCGATTGTGCTTGTGCGCGTGGCACATCCAGCAGCACCACGTTGCGGGAGGTGACCTGGAGCGAGTCGGCGGTCGCGCGCACGAACAGGCCGACCTTGGCGGCGTCCTCGCCGTCCTCGGGGACCGTCGACAGCAGTACCCCGCCCGCTGCGGGCAGTTCGGCACCGAGCGCGCACGGTACCGAAAGGGTCATCGACACCGGCACGAACGACACAGTCGGCGCCGCCACATTCTCCACCGAGCCATTTTGCGGCCAAGACAATTCGGCCTTGGTGTAGTCGACCGGGAGGATCGGGCTCAGCACGGCCGCCAGCACTCCCACGATCCCGGCGACGACTGCGACGATGCGGGCCCTGGGCGCCAGGCGCTCCCAGCGGTCCCCGGTTGCTGTGGTTTCCTCGCTCACCGGCGAAGTCCTCTCGTCACTGGTATCGGCACGCGAATCACTCATCGTCGGCTACCACCCGGATCGCTCCCGGCCGCGACCAGCCCCAGGTGGACTCGGTACCCGTGCTCACCTTCGCGGGCACGGCACTGTCGTCGAGGGGGTCGAGACGCTGCAGATCGCCCCAGTCCTGATACCAGTCGTTGTTCAGGTACGTGGCCAGCGATGTCGGCGTGGTCAGCGTCTCGACGACGGCCAGCGGACCGCCGCCGTTGACCGACATCCAGGTCCGCGACTGCAGGCCGGCGGTGGTGGTGTCGGGCAGGATCCGCCACTTGGGGATCTCGCTGACCCCGTCGTTCGAGGACATCGGCCGCTGGCAGGCGAACACCGCACCGACCGGGAAGTCGATGAGCGCCGGATCTTCCGAGCCCACCACCTCGTGCAGCGTCTTGAGCTGTGCGAGCCGCGGCGGTGTCACCGCCAGCCATTGCGCGGTGTCGAGGTTGTTGTCCTTGGCCACCAGCCGCAGCACCGTCGCTCCGCGCGGTACCCGGTCGAGCGGCAGCCGCAGGTTACGCCACGGACCTTTGGCGCGCATCACGTCGATCAGCGGAGCAGGCCGCCCGACCTGCACGAACTTGCCGTTCTCGGGTTTACCGAATTCGACGGTCAGCGACTGGCCGTTGCTGACCACGCCGTCGCGGTCGGGGGTGGCGATGGCGCCGGCCGCCGAGATCACGATGAGCGGGTTGCCGGCGGACCGGTTCTTGGGCAGCCGGTACATGCCGGTGGTCA
This sequence comes from uncultured Gordonia sp., assembly GCF_937858515.1. Lineage (NCBI taxonomy): Bacteria > Bacillati > Actinomycetota > Actinomycetes > Mycobacteriales > Gordoniaceae > Gordonia > uncultured Gordonia sp. Next base: position 20,265 of record NZ_CALLZT010000010.1, read on the forward strand.
GGCGTGCCGCGCCGGTCGCGTCGGCCGACCCGAGGACCGGGGTGGTCGACGGATCGAGGCCGAACGGCAGTTTGGCGGTGCTGCCGTTGATGCCGACCGGTCCGGTGCCGCCGGTGGTGCCGGGGTTGACACCGTACGAGACGAGGCCGGTGGTCAGGTCGCCGGAGGCGTGCATCGCGCCCTGACGCTGGATCTCACCCTTGGCGTGCAGTTCGTCGGCGACGCCGTTCGGGTCGAAACCGACGGACTCGCCGCCCACGCCTTCACCGCTGAGTGCCGCCGACACGTCGCGAGTGCCGACGGGGGTGAGCATGCCTTTGTTGGGGTCGGGTTCGACGAGCACGTCGTCGGCCATACCGCACGTGTTGCCGGCCAGCGCCGACACATTGGTGCCGAAGATGCTGAACGTGTCCTCCCGGGCCACGGCCGCCTTGGCGAACACCGCGAGCTGGGCCAGGACCACCACGACCGCGATCACCGCGATCGGCGACGACGCGACCGCGACCTTCCACCGGGCGGGCTCGGCACCCTTGTCGTGACCGAGGCCGGCGTCGTCGACGTAGTCGATCCGCAGGTGCTGCCACAGGGCGATCAGCAGGGCGGCGGCGGCCAGCACGAGGATGGCGGTGGAGATCTGCTTGCCGGCCAGCACGGGCGCCTTGTCGTACCAGGGAATGCCGAAGTACCACGGCCACGGCCACGCGTTGCGGCCGGCGGCGACGATTGCGCACACCACCAGCAGCGCCGCGGCGAACAGCGAGAAGTTGCGCACTGTGCGGCGGGCGGCCTGTTCGACGGCCACGCAGGCCAGCGCGGCCAGCGCGGTGCCGAAGCCCGCGAACACCCCGAACTGGATGGTCCACTTGGTGGGGACGAACGACAGCAGCAGGATCGTGATGAGGGTGGCCCCCACCAGGCGCCACACGACGGCCGAGTCGACGCCGGTGATCCGTTTGCGGCGCAACATGATGGCGAGGATCACCAGCAGCGCCGTGATCAGCAGCAATACCGGTGCCCGGCGGACCAGCGAGCCGTCGGCCGAGGGCACCAGCAGGAAGTAGTAGCGCAGCAGTTCCTGATACCACGCCAGGGTGGGGCCGACGGCGTATCTGATGCGCACCGCCTCGGCCACCGTCGCCAGGGTCTGGTCGCGGAACACAATGATCACGACGGCGGCGAGTGCGCCGGCCATCGGCGCGACCAGCGGCAGCAGACCCGCCTCGCCGCGCCTGCGTACCAGGGTGCGGATCATCGGCCGGGCGCCGGTGAACAGCAGTGCGAGCGCGATCACGCCCTGCGGGGCGGCGGCCAGTGTTGCCAGGGCGGCCAGTCCGGCCAGCGCCGCTGGCAGTACTCGCCTGCTCACCACGCTCACCTCGACGGCCCACCAGGTCAGCAGGGTGCCGGCGACGATGATCGGTTCGGCGCGCAGACCCGAACACATCGGCAGCCAGAACGCCAGGAACACCGCGGCGCCGGTGAGCATCGCCCACCGCGAATGCCGGACCGTGCGGCCCAGGCGCGGCAGCAGGATCCGGCTCAGCAGCAGCCAGCTCAGCAACCCGGCCGCCAGCGCGGGCAGCCGCATCCACACCCCGGCCGTCGAGATCTGTGACCAGTGCGACAGGAAGCTGTAGTACCAGTCGAACGGTGCTTCGGGGCTGCCGTAGTAACGGTAGTAGTTGGCCAGCACCCCGGTGTGCTGGGCGTCGCGGCCCATGTTCAGGATGTAGCCGTCGTCGGCGGTGCCGCCGCCGAGGAAATGCCACGCCACCAGCACAAAGCCGACCACCCCATCGGTCGGCGTGGGGATCAGCGCACGGGTGCGGCTCACCGACCGCGTGAACCTGCGGTGATAGCCGTGGATGCGGTCGAGCATCCAGACGGCCACCAGCGCGACGATCGCCGCGAGGATACCGATGATCATCACCAGCAGCTTGATCAGCGACGGCGACGAGTCGAACCGGTTGTCGACGACGATCCGCACCGCCAGGCCGTGGGCGCCGGTCACCTGCGCGGTGGTGAGCGCGGTGAACAGGCCCGCGACCTGCGGCTGTGCCGCCGGGTCGGTCAGTCCCACGGGAGTGAGCCCGACGAATCGCGCGCCGGAGTTGGTCGAGTTCGCCCAGATCTGCAACTCGGTGCACTTGCCGAGGTCGGTGCGCGCGGCGCGGGCCGGGATCTGGTTGCGGATCGACACCTCGACCCGTTCGGCACCGGCTGTCACCACCAGGCCGAGCGGTTTGGCCCGCGGCGCGGTCGGCGGCATCGTCGCCAGCACCACGGTCGAGGAGTCGGCCGGGGTCTGCGCAAGCAACCTGCACGGGATACGAATGTCGAGGTCACGGGCGGTCTGGGCGACCAGCGGCGACGTCACCGACGGCGTGGCACCCGAGAGCTGCTGCCCCTGCGGCCAGGTGATGGTTGCGGTCACCGTCGACACCGGCAGCAGCGGCGTCAACACCCCCGCGGCCACCGCCACCAGCCCCGCGATCGTCGCAATCAGCGCGTAGAGCTGGGATCGGGACATACCGGTCGCAGCGCCGTCAGCATCGTATTTTCCTGCGGAAACGTCGTCCGATGGGGTCACTTCCGGCGTTCTTGACACACGCGCATCGTAGTCAGCTCAGCGCAGTGTTACCGAATTACGCCACGCGTGTAGTGCGGGCGGTCGATATCCGGGTGCCGGCGGGGCTGTCCGACCGACAGATTGTCGCGCCTGCCTGGGGCCATCATGATTCCGCTTCCGTACTGGGTTGCTGGTCGGGATTCCAGGGGGTCTGGCCGGCCAGATGGTCGGCGCGGATCAGCTTGGCGACGTCGAGGCCGGCTTGTTCGCCGGCCTCGAACAGCTTGGTGAACTGCTCATTCTTGAGGACCTGGTTCAACGTCGAGTAGCCGGGGAACTGTTTGTCGCGGGCCCCGTACTCCGCGAGATCGCGGCTCATGGAGGTGCTGATCTGCAGCTTGGCGTAATAGATCACGCCGTCGATGCCTGAGCCTGATTCCCATCTGAAGGAAATACGTGCGGCCATTGACGCGGGGGACGTCAGGCCGTCGCCGGGTGGCGAGACAGGTGCGAGTTGGCCATCGAGATCCTCGATGGTCAGAGGTGTGCTGAACTCTTGTTGCGCGAGGGCGATCGCCTCGCGCAGGGTGGTGAATCTGCCGGGCGCATCACCTGATGCGTCGATGCAGATGATGCGGGTGCTGCCGCGACGGAGTTGTTCGATGAGCCCGAGGTTGTCCCAATGCCCGCCGTCGGTGGCGAAGATAAAGTCGTCTTCCTTCTCGTACCAGCCCAGGATCTCCTTGGCGAGATAGGCGATGCGCGGTTTGGGTCGAGGACGGACCCTGCACGTCGGATTCGGCAGCCAGACTCCGAGGTCGGCATTGCAGGCGGCGAGCGCTGCATTGGTCGATCCCAGACTGTGCCGTCCCATCGCGGAGGAAAACGCCGCGCCGGTCACCGCCAACCACGCCGAGACGTGCTCGATGCGCGGATACGCACGCCAGGAGAGAACCCCGCTGATCCCTGCGGCGTCCAGAAGATAGTCATCGAGGGGCCGTACCAGGTTGCCGCAGGTCACCTGTGTGGGGGAGATCGTGAACGACTCGGCGGGCTCGGCTCCGGGTCTCAATCCGGTGCGTTGCTGTGCGCAGCAGAGGATCAATTCGGGCACGTTGTTCTTGTCAGCGAGCCACGCCCAGGTACCAGGGCGGTTGTCGGTACTGATCGTGCGCCGAAGCGTGTCGATGTTGGGCGGTGTCGCATTCTCCCGGTTCACCTGCCGGATGTCTGCCGGGAACGGTGGTCCGTGGCGCCACCGAAGGGGGCTTGCTGCGTCCGTACTCACACCGTCGAAGCTGCGCGTCAAGCGCCCGCCGTACAACTGCGCCAGGGTCGGCGAGTTGGCACTGAGGAACAGGTACGCGACCACGACGACGGCGACTGTCGCGAAGAATGCTTTCGGGTCGGCGACCCACACCGGAATCCTGAACAATTTCTCGGAGCTTGCGCCTACCGCAGCGGCACCGGCGACGCCCAGCCCGCACAGCAGGAGCAGCAGAGCGAGAAGCACGCCGAACAGCCGCGGCAGGTTCGTCCACAGCTTTCCTGCAATCCGACCGGTCGCGGTCTTGCCAGACTGGCTCCACAGCGTGGCGAGGATCGCGGTGGCCCCCGCACCGCCTATGCCGAGCATTCCTAGGGCCTGGCCGTCGGCGCTGGCGTCGTCGGCGCCGGCGTTCTCGGCGACCACACTCAGAATCACCGGTGCCACGCCGGTGTACAGGAAGATGACGGCACCGCCGACGATGATCCCCGCACAGAATTTCCACAGCAGGTTGACTGCGCGGAGCAGCGAGACTGCCACGAGCAGCCCGAGGCCGAAGACGGCGACAAACACACCTGGATTGGCCCAATTGACGGGGACGGCCGCGACTCCCGCCATATCATCGGCGCTTCCGGAATACTGCGAAAAAAGGAACGGGAGCGTGAGAATCTTGCCGAGCAGCCACGCTGGTATATAGGTGATGGCGGCAATTGTGGACAGCGTACTGACGGTGCAGAACAGCACCCACAGCACTGGTCCGAGGAGCCCACCCGGGCCGTTGAGCAGGTATCGCATTGGTGTGAACCAGGGAGTTCTCGCGTTCGGTGCGACCCGGTCGCGAACGCTTTCTGCGGTGTTCCGACCGCCTCCCGGCATGCTTTCCCCCGCCCGGTCGAGCACCCAGGCGGTACCGGCCCATGACCCGCCGGAGACAGCGGTCAGCCGGTGGACAGTATCGATGATCGGCTGACGGGAGCCGTCTACCTCCGCCACGCACTGGGACTCCAACGAGGACAGGGCTCCGAGGGCGAAACCGGTTGCACGGATTCCGCCGCCGCTCAAGCACACACCCCGCTGCTGTTCTCTGCCGGCGAGGATGGCGGGTTCCTCGAGGAGGTGTCCTTGCGCAGACACTGAAGCGGGAGTGGCGTCCTGCGGTTCCATTCCAGGCCGTGCCAGTAGTACGGCAATCGACATCACACACACGACGAGCAGGATCGCGGCCAGCGCCCATTTCAGGGACGCGAAGGTGGTGACGAACCGTGCCAACGTCATATGGGCCACTTCGCAGCCGCCGGTGGTGCACTGGACGGCGAAGAAGGAGGGGGTGTTCTCCACGATATCGATGCCCGCGACAACGAAGGGCAGGCATTTGACGGACTTCGCTACCGCCGTTAGTTGTGGTGCCCGGTACCGCCACCAGCCGACCTTGATGACCACGCAGGCGGCAATAAGGTACGCGAGTATGAACAAAAAATCCCACCCGATGACCATATTGCGGTTCACCGAAGCGCATTCGGCCAGCTGGTTCTCGGAATCGCTGCCCGGGAGCGCCGCGAACTGAATATATAGTGACAGATTGCTTTTGCATGTGCCGGAATTCGCGGATATTCCCCCCAAAGCCAGTACCGCAAATATTGCCGCCAGCGACAGCGCGGCAATCGCAAGCAGTCCGTATCTATGACGCGACGCGAACGATCTGATGCGCGACGCGAACGATCGTCGGGGGATCTCATCGAGTTCACCTGTAGGATTCTGGTTATCGTCGCTCACCGCATCATTCTGTGCCATCTACGCAGCCATCGATCACAATTTCTGAGAATCGGTACAGAATGTTGAAGGTTCGGACACAATTGTGAATGCCTGTCGGGGGCGGCCTGGCCCGAACGACGCGCGGATTCTCGACATCGAAACCAACCGCAGAACAAGAGAATAGGGCGCGGCAGATTGTCAGTAGCCGACCGAACGCATGGGGGCCGGGTTCCACAGGCCGGAGCGGCGGGCGGTGCCGAGGGTGAGGTCGGCCGGTGGGGCGGGGACGATCTCGGTGAAGCGTTGCAGGCCACCCCAGTCGCGACCCCAGTTGTTGCGCAGGTAGGTGGGGACCAGCGTCGGGGTGAGCAGGCCGGTGCTGATGCCGAGGGGGCCGCCGGACTTGCCCGACATCCAGGTCTGGCTGTTCTTCTTGGTGGCCTCGGCGTCGGGCATGATCCGCCACTTGGGCACTTCCAGGATGCCGTTCTGCACGCGCATCGGGCGTTGGCAGGGGAACACCAGCCCGACGACCCAGTCGATGAACACCGGGTCGGTGCTGCCGACGACGTCATTGAGGGTGGCCAGCTTCGGAACCCGGGGTGGGGTGAGCGCCACCCACTGACCGGGGGCGGCCTTTTCGTCGACGACGATGCGGACCAGGGTGGCGCGGGGCGGTGCGTCGGCGAGGGGGAACCGCAGGTTGCGCCACGTCGGCGGGTCGATGACGTCGCGCGGGGCCAGGCGGGCGATGGGAAGAACGGCACCGTTCTTGCCGGTACGGCCGAACTCGGCGACCACCGTGCGGCCGGGAACCGCCGCGCCGACGGGATCGGTGGCGGCGACGAAGCCGGCGACGGCGACGGTCAGCAGCGGCCGGTCCGCCGACCGGGCGGGCAGCCGGTACCAGCCGGTGGTCAGCGACGACGTTCCCGGCGTGGTGGCGTTGCCGAGAACGGGGGTGCGGGCGGGGTCGAGGCCGAACGGCAGGCGTGCCGTCGAACCGTTGATGCCGGGTGCACGGGTGCTCGCCGGGGTCACCGGTGTTCCGCCGGATTCGGTGTCACCGGTTTCGGTGTCGCCGGTTTCGTCACTTCCGGAATCGTCTGTGCTGTTGGTGCTTTCAGTACTGCCGGAGTCCCCGGCGCCGGCCGACTCGTCCGTACCCTCGTCGGTGGCCTCCTCCTCGGTGGCGTCGATCATCACCGATTCGGGGATACCGTTCGGGGTGAAACCGGTTGAGCGTCCGGCCAGTGCGACGGCCGCGGACGGTGTGGGCTTTCCGCCGACGGCGGCGGGTGTGAGCAGTGCGGTGGTCGGATCTGCCTCCACCATGACGTCCTCGGCCAGCGCACACGAATTTCCCTGGAATGCAGCGATATTCGACTTGGCCCACGACCACGAATCACGCTGTCCATAGGCGCCTTTGGCCAGTGAGGCCACCATGAACAACACCATCAGCAGTGAGATCACCGGCAGCGGAGCGAATTTAAGCTTCGAATACCAGTGGTCACCGCCGCGGGTGCGAGTCTGCTCGTCGACGAAGTCGTCGCGGAAGTGGAACCACAGCCCGGCCAGCGCGGTGACAATGGCCGCGGCCAGGATGAACCAGTACAGGTCGACGCCCGCGATCCGGGGCGCCCGATCCCACCACGGCACACCGTAACTGCCGACGAACCAGTAGCCGTTGGGCCCGGCGAACGAGATTCCCATGATGACGAGCACGGCGGCGGCGAAGAACGTCCGGTTGCGCCGGGACCGCAGAATCGCCGGCGACATCATCGCACCGGCCACCGCGGCCAGCGCGCCCGCGATACCCGCGTACACACCGAAGTGGTGCGTCCACTTGGTGGGGGTGAACGAGATCAGGAACATCGTGCCCAGGGTGACCGCCACCAGGCGCCAGATGGGTGCGCGGGCAATGCCGTTCGGGTGTTCGCGGCGCAACAGCCGCAGCAGGACGACGACCAGGCACAGGATCATCGCCAGCACCCCGAACCGGCGCGCGAGGGTGCCGTCGGCGGTGGGCAGATCGAGCCAGTAGTACCGCACCGGCTCCTGCCACCACTCCATCGTCGGGCCGACGTCGGTGGCCACCCTGCTGCCCTCCAGCAGCACCCCGAGCGGCTGGTCGGCGAAGATCTGGAACAGCACCGCGGTCCCGGCGGCCAGGATGGGTGCGAGCATCGCCGCCAGGCTGAGCCACCGGTCCTTCGGCTCGAGCCGGGTTACGACGGTCTTGACGATCGGCCGGATACCGGCCAGCAGCGCGGCTACCGCCATCAGCCCGCCGGGGGCCAGTGCCAGCGTGAACGCGGCGGTCACCACACCCACCGCGTACGGCAGCAACCTGCGGGTGGCGATGGCCCGCTCCACGCAGCACCAGGTGAGCAGCGCACCGACGGCCTCGGCGGGTTCGGGCCGCAGACCGTTGTTGTACGGCAGCCACATCGCCAGGAATACGAACGCCGCCGACCACACCGCGGGCGACGAATGCCGCACCGTGCGGCCCAGCCGCCCGATCACCTCCCGGCTGATCAGCCACCAGCCGAGCAGCCCGAGCGCGAACGCGGGCAGGCGCATCCACGGCCCGGCGACCGAGATCTGCGACATCCACGAGATCACCTGGAAATGCCAGCCGAACGGGTCCTGCGGCACCCCGAAATAGCGGAAATAGTTGTCGGCGTAACCGGCGTCGGCGGTGATGCGGCCGACGACGAAGTTGTAGCCGTCGTCGGAGGTGTTGGCGCCGGCGATCCACCAGAAGCCCAGGATCGCGGCCACCACCACGTCGGGCGGACGGATGCTGAACCAGCCCGCAGGAAGGAAACGTCGATGGCGGCGGCCGTCGCGGACGTCGAGCATGTGCAGCGCCACCAGCGACGCCAGCGTCAGCAGCACACCGAGGACGATCGCGACGAGTTTCAGCACCGTGGGGGAGGACACGTACCGGGTGTCGATCGTGGCGTGCAGCGACAGTCCGTCGCGCGGAACGCCGGCGGGCAGCGCGGTGTAGACGCCGACGATCTGCGGACGCATCTGCTGGTCATCGAGGGTGAATTCGGTCTGCGGACCGTCCTCGTCGTCGGGGTCCGCCGACGCGGGGATGCCGGCGAACCGCGCCTGGGTGCGGGTGCCGTCGGCGGAGAACTTGATGCGGCAGTCCGGATTCGACTGCGCGGCACGACGATCGGTGCTCACCAGCACCAGGTCACGGTCGGTCACCGTCAGCGAGTCTGCGGTGGCCCGGACGAAAAGTCCACGTGCCGAGGCGGATTGGCCCTTCGACGGCATCGTCGACACCAGGACGCCGCCCTCGCGGGGCAGGTGCGCAGCCAGCGAACATGGCACCGTCATCGACATGTCGATCGGCACGAACGAGGCCAGTGGTGCCGACACATTGCCGACGGAGTCATTCTGCGGCCAATTCAGTTCGGCCGTGGTCTGTTTCACCGGCAGCAGCGGCATCGGGATCGCCAGGACGGCACCGATCAGGCCGGCGACGACGGCGACGATTCGCCACAGCCGGGTGCGGTCCGGTGCGGCGGTGCTCGTGCCCGGTGCTGTGTCAGTCGTCATCGGTGTCCGGCTCCAGCCTGATCGAACTGGTCCGCGACCAGCCCCACTGTGTGATGTCGGTGGCTCGCACGGCGGCCGGGGGCGGGTCGGGCGCGAACGGGATCAGCCGTTCGAGCGCGCCCCAGTCGCGCACCCAGTCGTCCTTCAGATATGTCGGCACCGCCTGCGCCGTGGTCGTGGCCTGCGAGATGCCGAGCAGACCGCCGTCGGTGCCACGCTGCCACGTCTTGGACTGGGAGTTGGCGACGATGTAGTCGGGCAGGATGCGCCAGCGGGGCACCTCCGCAACGCCGTGCCGAACCTGCATCGGTCGCTGACACGGGAAGTGTGCTGCCGCACTGAAATCGATCAACGTCGGGGTGTTCTCGCCCACCACCTGCTGCAGGGTGCGTAGCCGCGGCGCCCGGGGGCCGGTGATGGCGATGAACTGTTTCGGACCAAGATTGTTGTCCAGCAACGACAATCGCATCACCGTGGCGTCAGCGGGTACCCGCGACATCGGGATGCGGAGGTTGCGCCACGGCATGTTCATGATCTGTGGGCCGGGGTCGATGGGCAGCACATCGTCCCCGAACTTCTCGAATTGTCCTGCCGGGCCCCCTTTTCCGAACTGGACCACCAGCTTCTGGCCGAAGGTGCGCACCCCGTAGGCGTCGACGGTGGAGACGGCCCCGGCGGTGGCGAACACCAGCAACGGTGACACCGAACGCCGCGCGGGCAGCTCGTACCAGCCGGTCGTCAGCCGGGCCTCACCCCTGTATCCGTAACTGCCGAGCACGGGGGTGCGCGCCGGGTCCAGACCGAATGGCAATGCGGCGGTCGAACCGTTGACCGTCTTGGGTCCGGTGCCGCCGGTGGTGCCCGCACCCAGGCCGCCGGTGACGATGAACGCCTTGGCGACGGTGTGGTCGACGTTCATGCGCCCGGGGCGGCGCACCTGGCCCTTGGGATACAGGTCGGTGGGGATACCGTCCGGGGTGAAACCGACGGACCTCGTGCCCGACAGCGCTTCGGTCGCCGAGAGTCCACCCGCGGGTGTCAGCATCCCCGCATTGGGGTCGATCTCCACCAGCACTTTGTCGGCCAGACCACAACTGTTGCCGCCCAACGCATTCAGATGCTCCGACAGGATGGTGGGGGCGGGTGCGCGGGTGATCGCGGCCTTGGCGAACACCACCACGTCGACGAGCAGGATGAGTGCGGCGATCACCGCGATCGGCGACGACGCCGCCAGCAGCCGCCGTCGGTCACCCGCGTCACCGGTGTGTGCGCTGTCGGTGTGCGCGATACCCCGGTGCGCGACATAGTCCTGGCGCAGATGCTGCCAGGCGGCCAGCGCGGCGGCCAGCACCGCCAGCGCCAGCGCCGCAGCGGACAGGTCGATGTTCAGAATCCGCGGGGCCCGGTCGAACCAGGCGATGTCGAAGTCGTAGACGTAGGCCCACGCGTTGTACCCGGCCAGTGCCGCCGCCATCGCGAACAACAGCCCGGAGATGAACACCGTCAGGTTGCGGGTGGAACTGCGTGCCGCGGTCACCACCGCCACGGTGGCCGTCGCGGCGAGCGCCGCGCCGAGCCCGGCCAGCACCCCGAACTGGATGGTCCACTTGGTGGGCGTGAACGCCAGCAGCAGCAGGGTCACTCCGACACCCCCGATCAGCCGCCATACCGGACCGTTGTTCAGGCCCGGAATGTGGCTGCGCCGCAACAGAACCGCCACGGTGACCACGACGCAGGCGAGCAGGAGCAGCAGCGGCACGCGGCGGGCCAGCGCGGCGTCGTCGGTGGCCACCGACATGAAGTAGTACCGCATGAACTCCTGGTACCAGGGGATGACCGGCCCCACGCTCCACCGGATCTTGACCGTCTCGTAGACGGTGGCCAGGGTCTGTTCGCGGAACATCACCACCAGCACCAGCGTCCCCGACGCGACCAGCGGTGCGGCCAGGCTCACCGCCGACAGCCACCGTGAGCGGTCGTCGCAGCGATCGAGCAGTACGTGCAGCATAGGCCGGGCGGCGACCAGCAGGATCGCCACTCCGATCACCCCGTGCGGCGCCACCCCCAGCGTCAGCCCCGCCGTCAGCGCGGCCAGGGCCGCGGGCAGCAGCCGCCGCGTCGTGATTGCCGATTCGGCCGCCCACCAGGTGAGCAGCGAACCGAGCACGATGACGGTCTCGCTGCGCAGGCCGGACGCGAACGGCAACCAGAATGCGGCAAACGTCAGCGCCGCCGCCCACACCGGCCAACCGCCCCGGCTGACCGCTGGCCCGAGGCGCGGCAGCAGCACCCGCGACAGCACGAACCACGACACCAGGCCCGCGACGAGCTGCGGCACGTGCAGCCACAGCAGCGACGTCGACACCGACGACCAGTGACCGAGGAACGAGTAGTACCAGTCGAACGGCGCCTCGGGGATGCCGTAGAAGCGGTAGTAGTTGGCCAGGTAGCCGAAATCATCCGCGGTGCGGCCCATGTTGAGGATGTAGCCGTCGTCGGGCGAACCGGCGCCCAGGAACGTCCACACCGCCAGCGTCGTCGTGACCAGCACATCGGTCGGGCGCATCCGCACGAGCCGGGACACTGACGGCCGCGACCGCGCACCGAACCGGGCTCGATCGAGCTGCCACAGCGCCCACAGCGCGACCAGCACCGCGAGCACCGCGACGGCCATCACCAGCAGTTTGATCGCCGACGGTGAGTTCTCGTACCGGTTGTCGACGGCCACGCTCATCCGCAGGCCCCCGGCGGCCTTGATCTGCGCGGCCTTGATCTGCTCGGGGGGCAGGTCGCTGTAGATGCCGTTGACCTTGGGGCGTTTGTCGGGTTCGAGGGTGGTCGCCGGACCGGCGCCGACGAACCGCGCACCCGGTCCGGTGGGGGCCGACCAGATCCGCAGGACCGAGCATCGGCGCAGGTCGGCGCGGGTGGCGCGGGCGGCGACATTGTTGCGGAAGGTGACGGTCACGGCGTCGCGGGTGGCGATCACGAACATGCCCGAACCCTTGGCGTTCGGTGCGTCGTAGGGTGTCGTCGACACGACGACCGTGGGCCGGGTGACGGTGGTTCCGGCGGTTTCCCGGATACCTGGGGCCTGCGAGGTGGCGGGTGCGTCGGCGAGCAGCGAACACGGGATGCGCGCGTCGAGCGTGCGCGGGGTCTGCGCGATCAGCGGCGCCGACACGGAAGAGTTGTCCCCGCTCAGCTTCTGCCCCTGCGGCCAGGTGATCGTCGCCTCGGTGGTGGTGACCGGCAGCAGCGGGGTCAGCGCACACGCGAGGATGCCGATCAGTCCGGCCACCAGGGCGATCAACCGCAGCCTGGGTGCGGTGGGATCGGGAAGCCGGGTGCTGGTGGACACGATGTCTGATCGTATGCCACCGGCGATTGTGCGCAGTACCGCATCAGCACTCCGGAGGGTTCAATACCCTCGGGTACTCGGTTGTCGGAATACTCAGTATCGCAGGTGCGCCGGACTCCACAGGCCGCTGCGGGTGACCGTGCGCTTGACGATATCGGCCTCCTGCGTCACCCCGTTGTACGGCGTAAACCGTTCCAGGGCGCCCCAGTCGCGCCCGATGTCGCCGGGCAGGTACGTGGCCAGAGCCGTTGGCTGCTGCGACAGCTCCATCCAGCCGACCGGGCCGCCACCGAAGGAGTTCTGCCACGCCGACACCGCCGCCGCCAGATCCGCTCCGGGCTTGATCCGCCACCGCGGGATCTCGGCGACCCCCGCACGATGGGTGAACGGGCGCTGGCACGGGAACGCCAGCCCCGACGTCCAGTCGATGTGCACCGGATCGTCGCTGCCGACGACCTCCTGTAGCGTCGCCATCTGCGGAACCCGGGGCGGGGTGAGTGCGACGAACCGTCCGTCGGACAGGTTGTCGTCGACGACGCGCACCCGCACCGCGGTGATGCCGGTGGGCAGGTCGTCGGTCTCGTACCGCAGGTTGCGCCACGACGGCCGCGGTCCCGGGTCGATGAGGGTGGTCTCACCCGTCGTGAACAGGTCGTCGTCCCGGATGCCGGGGGTGATCGGGGTGGTGGTGTATTCGAGCATCACCTCGGGGGTGTCGAACTGCCCGGCCACCGACATCGTCAGCAGGGGACGGTCGCGCCAGTTCGCGGGCAGCGCGTACCAGCCGGTGGTGAGTCGCGCCGGGACGGGGTCGGTTTCGGAGTAGCTGCCCAGCACCGGGGTGGTGGCCGGGTCGAGCCCGAACGGCAGCGCGGCATGGCTGCCGTTGACGCCGGGGGTGTCGAGGACTCCGCCGCCCGTACCGCCCGGATTGGATCGCAGCACGTCGGGTGCGGCCGTGGCGTTGCCGGCGAGCACACCGAGCGATCCCGACGACGTCACCGAGTACAGCTCGTCGGGCACCCCGTCCGGGCTGAAACCGTAGTTGGCGTCGGCACCGGGCCGGGCCGGCGAACCACCGAGCGGATTCTCCAGCGTGGCGTCGACAGGTGTCAGCATGTCCCGGTTCGGGTCGGTCTCGACCCAGACCTTGTCGGCCATCGCGCACTGCTTACCGGTGAGCGCGGCCAGATTGGACTGCGGCACCGAGAATGAGCGGCTCTGGTTGATGCCGGTGAAAATGGCCGTGAGCAGCTCGAACGCGACGACGGCCGCCGCCAGGTAGGCGAGCGGGGCGCCGGCCACCGAACGCCACACTCGGCCGAGGGCGAGTGCGGCGCGGCCCGGTTCGGGCGCATCGGTGTGCGGACGTTCGGTGGGGTCGGCGCCGACGAACGGTTCGCGGAAGTGGAACCACAACGCCACCACCAGCAGCGCGAGCGACGCGTACAGGAACGCCTCGTGCAGCATCACCGGCCCGAACTTGGTCTGTGCCCAGCCCCACGGCATCCCCCATGCCGAGTAGTAGTAGTACGAGTTGGGGGAAGCGAACGAGAAACCGCCGATGAACAGCACCAACGCCGCGAACAAAGTCCGGTTGCGGCGGGAGTGCATCGCCGAATGGCTTGCCGCGATGGCGGCGATCGCCGCGAGTGCCGCAGCGAGCCCGGCGAACACCCCGAAGTGGTGTGTCCACTTGGTGGGGGTGAACATCAGGAACACCAGCGAGGCGAAGGTGATCCCGACGATGCGTCGCGACGGGCCGAGCGCGGTGCCGGGGATACGGTTCTTGCGGATCAGCACCGATGCCGATACCACCAGGCCCAGCAGCATCGCCAATACCGCGAACCGCCTGGCCAGGGAGCCGTCGGCAGAATATGAGAACAGTGCGGTGTACCGGCTGATCTCGTCGTACCAGTGCATCGACGGACCCAGGTCGGTCTTCATCGACGACGAGTCGGTGAACGACCGTAGCGTCAGATCCGAGAACACCACGAACAGCACGAACGTGCCGGCCGCCAGGATCGGGGCGATCAATGCCGCCGACGACCACAGGTCGGCGGGTTTCGGTATGCCGGGCCGGTTCGTGCGCGGGGCCCGGTCGGTGTCGGTGGTGAGGTCGGTGATGACCCGTGCCCGCTTGACCAGCGCGGTGATCATCGGCCGGGCGCCGGCGATCAGCGCCGCCACCGCCAGCAGCCCGGTCGGCCCGGCGGCCACGCTGAACGCGCCGAACAGGCAGGCGAGCGCGGCCGGCAGCAGACGTCCGGTGGCGATGGCCCGTTCCACCGAACACCAGGTGAGCATCACGCCCAGGCAGATGATCGGTTCGGGCCGCAGACCGTTGTTGAACGGAAACCAGGAGGCCAGGAACACGAACGCGGCCGTCCAGCCGACCACCGGCCGGGCCAGCGCGGCCCGACCCAGGCGCGGCAGGATCTCGTGGCTGACGATCAGCCATACCGCGATGCCGCAGGCCAGCGCGGGCAGCCGCACCCATGGGCTGGCCACCGAGATCTGGCTGAGCCAGCCGAACACCTCGTAGTACCAGCCGAAGGGTGCCTCGGGCGCCCCGTACCAGCGGAAATAGTTGGCCGTGTAGTCGCTGTTCTGCGCCACCCGCGACATGGTGAGCAGGTAGCCGTCGTCGGAGGTGTTGGGCCCGACCAGGTGCCACACCAGCAGTGCCCCGATCACCACGTAGTCGCGGGGCCGCAGCCGCCACCAGCGGGCCGGGAAGATCCGTCGGTGGCGCCGGCCGTCGGTCGCGTCGAGGGCGGCCAGCGCCGCCAGCGAGAGCAGGGTGCACGCGATGCCGATGATCAGCGTCAGCAGCTTCAGCAGGGAGGGGGAGGTGGCGTACCGGGAATCGATGACGACGTGCGCGTTGAGCCGGGCCAGGTCGTCGGCCGAAGTTGCCGGTGGTGCGGATGTGAGCTCGGATACGTCGCCGGTCAGGTCGGTGAACAGGCCCGTCACCTGCGGTCGTTCGTCGGCCTGATAGGTGGGGGAGATGCGGGTCGCGGTGGTTCCGGCGAGCGGTGTGCCGTCGTCACCGCTCATGCCGACGAACTCGGCGCTGACCTCGTCGGCGGTGGCCCGGACGGTGATGGCGCGGCAATCCTGGGCCCGCATCTGCGCCACGGTGGCCGCGACGATCGGCACATTGCGGATGACGACCTCGACAGAAGTCCCGTTGCTGCTACCGGTCTTGCGGACGATCAGGCCGCGTTGCGCCGACTTCTCGGCGTCCTTCGGTGTGGTTGACAGCAACACGGTGCCGTCGGGTCCGAGGTGATCGATCGCCGCACACGGGATCGTCGCCGACATTGTGACCGGCACATACGCCGTCAGCGGCGCCGACACCGACGTCACCGGCCCGGTCTGCGCGGGCCAGTCGATTTCGGCGCTGGTCTGCTTCACCGGCATCAACGGTGTGGCCAGGGCAAGTACCAGTCCCAGAAGTCCGGTGACGATGGCGAGAAGTTTTGCTCGTCGAACGGTCGGCGCTGGCACAATCAGTGATCGTAGTCGCCGGGTACCAGCCGACGAGCTCGGCCAGGCGCCTCGCACCTGAACGGGCGCCGCTGAACCGGCTAGCCGACGAGCTCGGCCAGGCGTCTGACCGCGAACTCGTAGCCGCGGATGCCGTAACCGGCGACGATGCCCGACGCGATCGGCGACACATACGAATGCTGCCGGAACTTCTCCCGTTTGTGCACGTTGCTGATGTGCACTTCCATGATCGGCACGTCGGGGATCACCAACGCGTCGGCCAGGGCCACCGAAGTGTGCGTCCACCCCGCCGGATTGATGACTATCCCGCTGATCTTGCCCACCGCCTCGTGGATGGCGTCGATCATCTCGCCCTCGTGGTTGGTCTGCAGCGCCCGCACTCCGAAGCCGAGTTCGGCGGCGGTGCGTTCGGCGAGCTCGACGACGTCGGCAAGGGTATCGGTGCCGTACACCTCCGGCTGCCGCGTCCCGAGCGTGTTCAGGTTGGGCCCGTTGAGCAGCAGGATCGGCAGGTGAGGTGATTGCGGGGTCTCAGTCATGGCGACTACGTTATGCGGTCCGGCGCACCGCACCTACCCGATGCCATTTTCATGGCACCATTGATGCCATGAGAACAACCATCGATCGCTCGGGGCGCATCGTCGTCCCGAAGGAACTGCGTGCGCGGATCGGACTCGAGCCGGGCGAAATAGAGATCACGGTGTCGGGCAGCGCGCTGGTGATCGAACCCGTGGTGACCGATCAGCTCATCGAATCGGATGGCCTGCTGATGCTTCCCGCGGGTGGTCCGGAGCTTTCAGCCGACGACATCCGGGAGCTGCGCCTTGGCGACCAACGCTGACCTGATCCTTCTCGACACGAGTGCCGCGATCGCACTTGTGCGGCCAGGTCAGGACGGTCATGACAGCGCGGTCGCCGCTGTTCGCGGGCGACAGCTCGGATTGAGCGGGCATGCGACATTCGAAACGTACTCGGTACTGACCAGGCTTCCACCGCCGCAACGGTTGTCGGCGGCGGCCGCGGCCCGGCTCATCGCCACCAATTTCCCGCAGAGCCGGTTCCTCCCAGCTGAACGGTGTGCCGATCTGATCGGGTCCTTCGCGGCGCTGGGCATATCAGGTGGATCTGTATACGACGCGCTCGTCGGTGCCGCCGCAGTCCAGCACGGCTTGCCGCTGCTGACTTTCGATCGTCGTGCCGAACCGACCTATCAGGCCGTGGGTGTAACGCTGCTCAGTGCCTGAGACCGTTCCACATGGGCCGTAGGTGTGACACTGCTCAGTGCCTGAGACCGTTCCACATAGGCATCAGTTGGCGAGGTTGAGGGCTTGCTGTGCGGCTTTGGCGACGCTGCCCCGGTGGAACGGGCCGTGGCCGGCAAGCAGAGTGTCGGCGTCGAGGGTGGTGAAGTGTTCGACGGCGCGCCGGTTGGCGGCGGCGTCGTGCTGGAACGCGCCGTGCAGGCACTGCGGTCCGGTGATGCGGGAGACCTCGTGACCGCTGACAAGGGAGTCACCGGACACCAACCCCTGGCCGCCGGCGACGAGGTAGGCGCTGTGACCATCGGTATGTCCGTGTGCGGCAACGGGTTCGGGAGAACCTGGCAGATCGAGAGGGCCGGTCTGGCCGAAAGCTATTCCGTCGAGACCTTTGCGGCTGAGCACGCCGAGCGGGGTCACCCGGCTCAGCCACCGCAGCACCAGCGGCCAATTGCGTAGCGGGATGCTCGCCAGGGTGGCCGCGTTGGCCTGTTGGAGATAGTCGCGTCGGGCGTGGGCCACCTCGATCGGATCCATGTAGACGTCGAATCCGTAGCGCTGCTGGAGTTTCACCAGCCCGCCGAGATGGTCGACGTGGGCGTGGGTGAGCAGCGCGCCGCGGATGTCCTCGGGCCGTCGACCGATCCGCTCAATGGACTCCACCACGGCGTCGGCCTGCCCCGGATACCCGCCGTCGATCAGCGTGAGATCGGTACCCTCTTGCAGCAGAACCCAATTCACGACCTGTGTCTCCACCAGATACGCCGTCGACGCCCCGGCGTCGACCTGCGACACGATCATCTCACCCATGCTTACTCCTCACCTCTTAAGAACTCACACCAATTCGGAATCCTGATGTCACATCCTGGCACCAGGATTCCGATTACCTTGCTTTCCGGACTACCAGTACGAACGGACCGACCGCTGTGACCTGGAAATGGTTGTCGGCGAAGACCTTCGGGTTGAAGGTGACGGTGTACCGTTCGACGTTCGGGTCGTTGGGGTAGACGTCGCGGGCCAGGCGCAATGTGTAGCCATCGTCGCTGTGCCGGAACAGGAACACCTCCGGCGCGGGCCACGGCGACTTGTCGAGGTGCCCGATCAACTCATCGGGCGTCATCGACGTCGCCCAGTCGGCGATGGCCGCGGCACGTTTGTCGAACTCCGCCAACGGATTTGCGTAGTGCGAGGTGAGTCCCTGGAATCCGCGGTACGGATACACCGACAGGAATCCGTAGTCAGCGGTCAGCACGATCGTCTCGCGCGCCGGTGCCCCGGTCTGTTCGGCGATGAGCTTGTTGATCTGCGGGAAGTATGTCTCGGCGCCCGCGGGCCGTTTGTCGGCACGCTGGCCGGTGCCGTCGGTGTCGGTGTAGGCGATGGTGATGTCGGTGGACAGATGTCCCGGAATACCTTGCGCCACAGCCACGGCCGCGGCAACAGCCACGACGCCGACGACGGTCCGCACGTCGCCGAACTGCCGCACCGCCCACGAACCCAGCTCGGCGGCAGCAAAAACACCTGCGGCGGAAAGGATCGCCACCAGTACGGGTTCGAGGCGGAACGCCAGCAGGGTGGTGCCGGCGGCGGTCGCGGCCATCGACAACAGACAGAACAGGTATACGGCGACGACGGCGACACCCAGCGCCATCGCCAGGGTCCTTTCCCGGAACCGCAGCACCACCCAGATCAGCCCGGCCAGGGTGAGCGCCCCGAGCAGCGACCACTCGAACATCGGCATCGGCAGCCACGAACCACGTTCGGGCAGGTAGTGTGTCGCGGTTCCGGTACCCGCCGCCTCACCCGAGAGCCGGTCCCGCAGGTACGGCGCCCACACCGTCAGGGCCAAGACCCCCGACACCGCCGCCATCGCCACCAACCGCGCACCCACCGCGACGACGACCCGCCGCCGGGCCGCGCGCACCTCGGCCACCGGCCGGGAGGAGTTGCGGGCGGCCATCCACCCCGACCCCGCGAGATACAGCGCCAGCAGGCAGGCGACGAACGCGAACAGTCCCGCGTACAGCGTGTAGAACATCGCACACACGCCCAGGAACAGGCCCGATGCCGCCACCGCCGCCCAGCTCGTCCCACCGCGCAGGTCATCGACCACCCCGCCGGCCAGCCGCGATCGTCCGCGCAGCGCGTACAGCACGGTCGCCAGCATCGGGACGCCGAGCAGGATCAGCACCGCCGAATAGGGTTCGGGGGAGGCGTACATCAGCGTCGCCACCGTGACCGCCAGTGCGGCGGCGGCACCCTTGTCGGTGCCCACCATCCGGTTCCATAGCACCACCGCGATCGCCGCGGCCACGGCCATCGAGATGATCGCCCACGGCTTGTACGCCTCCCAGCCGTCGAGGCCGCGGGCGGCGGCGAATCGCCCACCCCACCAGAACCAGCCGGCCGGATAGTAGGGCGGCATGTCGGCGTACGTCATATCCGACAGATGCGGCGAGTCGGTGAGCCGCGTCAGGTATTCGGTGCGGAACTGCTGATCGACGCTGAGCCCGAACAGGTACAGCTTGGTAGCCCCCAACGGCATCCCGAGGGTCACGGTCACCAGCCCGGCCACGCCGATCACCGACGCCAGCAACTGCCCGACGGCCGACCGACCGTACCGGTACAGCAGCGCCGCGACCACCAGGAACGCGATCGACACGACCTGTCCGAGCGTCGTCAGTGACCGCGTCACATTCGACGAGTTGTAGGCCGGCCAGTCGACGGCCGCGATCACCTCGAGCCCGGCGAAAGCCACCACCCCGCCGACGACGGCCGCCACCACCAGTGCACCCGCCGACGACACGGGCGATGACCGGCCGGTATCGCCGGATGCGGGCACGGTGTCGGTCGCTGTAGCGGTCACGCCCTTCTTTGTATCAGCCGCCCCTTCGCCGGTTGAGGTGCGAGCTTGCGAGCCTCAACCAACGGGGGGATCTACACCGGCAGCTTGCGGAAGATGGGGCGCGGGACGTGCCGCAGCACCGACATGATGACGCGGAACGGGGCGGGCGCCCACACGATCTCCTTGCCCTTGTCGGCGGCGGCCACCACGAGCTTGCCCACGTCTTCCTTGTTCATGGTCAGCGGGGCCTCGGCGACGTGCGCCGACAGCCGGGTGCGGACCATTCCGGGACGCACCACGAGAACCCGGATACCGAATTCGCGCAGCGCCTCACCGAGGCCGAGATAGAACCCGTCGAGACCGGCCTTGGTGGAGCCGTAGACGAAGTTGGAGCGGCGCACCCGCTCACCGGCCACCGAACTCATAGCGATGATCTGTCCGAACCCCTGCGCACGCAGCTTCTGCCCCAGCAGCACACCCACCGACACCGCGGCCGTGTAGTTGATGTCGGCCTCGGCGACGGCCAGCTTCTGGTCCTGCCACGCCTGCTCGTCGTCGCCCTGGATACCGAACGCGACGATCGACACGTCGATGTCCCCACCGGCGAATGCCTTGTCGATGACATCGGGATGGGTCTCGGGGGCGCGGGCATCGAAGTCGATGCACTCCACCGACGACGCGCCGGCGGCCTTGAGCTGTTCGACGGCCGCGGCAGCCGCCGTATCGCCGGGGACCGTGGCCAGCACGACCCGCATCGACCCCTTCTTCAGATACTCCTCGGTGATGGCCAGCCCGATCTCGGAGCTACCGCCCAGGACCAGGATCGATTGGGGAACGCCGACGGCGTTGAACATCTATTTCTCTCTTTCAGTTCTGGTGCCGCTTCGTGATCCCTGAGGCCGAAGCGACCAATCATCTTGATCCCTGAGGCCGAAGTGACCAATCATCTTGATCCCTGAGGCCGAAGCGACGAAGGAGCGAGGGTCACGAAGGGTCCGGTGACCTTTCGACACCTGACGTGACCACCTCCCGCGACCGATCACGCCAGCTCGAGCCGCCGGCCCATGTCGGACATGAACACCCGATTCGGGTCAATACGCCGGCGCACCGCGATCCACTCGTCGATACGCGGGTACATCTTGTGGAAGTTCTCCGCCGACGTCCGCGAATCCTTCGCGGTGTACAGCCGCCCACCCATCGCCATGACCCGCTGGTCGAGGTCGGTGAGGAACTCGGCCAACCCCCGCTTGACGGGGAAGTCGACACACACGTTCCAGCCCTTGAACGGGAAGCTCAGCGGCGCCTTGTTGCCGTCGCCGAACAGCTTGATCACGTTGAGGAAGCTGACGTGCCCCGACGCCTGGATGTGCTCGATCGTGCGGGTGAACTCTTCTTCGTTGCCGGTGGGCACGATGAACTGGTACTGGCAGAATCCGCCGCCGCGGCCGTAGGCGTTGTTCCAGTCACCGAACACGTCGAGCATGTGATAGAACTGCGCGAGATTCTTGACCTTGCCCTCGCTCGGCGGGCCGATCCGGTAGTACGCCTCGCCGATCGAGCCGAAGCTCAGCTTGTTGGCCAGGCCCCGCGGGAAGACGTCGGGGAAGGTCAGCAGCGGCTTGTTGTTGAAGCTCAGCGGGTCCTTCTGGTACTTCGCGGGCAGCTCGTCGACACGGGCGAGGTTGCCGCGGCTGAACGTGCCGCGTCCGAGCTTGGGCGGGGCGCTGATGGTGTCGAACCAGCCGGAGGCGTACTCGTAGCCGTCCTCGAACCCGTCGGACAGATGCAGGTCGATGGTTTCCTGCAGCGAACTCGTGCGCGCGGTATCGGCGATGAAGTACGCGCTCTCGGTGCGCTTCATCTGGATCTTGGCCCGCAGCACGATGCCGGTGAGCCCGATACCGCCGATGGTCGCCCAGAAGATCGACGCGTCGGGGTCATCGCCGGAACCGTCCGGGGTCAGCGTGAGGATGCGCCCGTCGGCCACCAGCAGCTGCATCTCGACGATGTGATTGCCGAAGCTGCCCTGGCTGTGATGGTTCTTGCCGTGGATATCGTGCGCGATCGCCCCGCCGATGGTGACCTGCCGGGTGCCGGGCAGCACCGGAACCCACAGCCCGTACGGCAGCGCCGCCTGCATCAGCGCGTCGAGGCTGACGCCGGCGTCGAGGTCGACGGTGGCGGTGTCGGCGTCGATGGCGTAGATCCGCTGCAGCGGCGTCATGTCGACGGTCAGGCCACCGCTGTTCTGGCCGGACTCGTTGTACGAACGGCCCAGGCCACGGGCGATGACACCGCGCTTGAGGTAGTCGGGCTTGTCGGCGTTGTCGTCGGCGACTCGGGCGACGGCCTCGGCGATGACCTCGGGGTACGGCGTGGACAGTACGTGCCCGGTGATCGGTGTGGTGCGCGACCACCCCACCAGCTTCCGGGTTTCGATCGGCAAGAGCTCTTCTGTAGACATCGGGGCACAGAATACTCCTGAAAACCTGAGACTATTGCGGGCCCGAGTTGTGGAAGAACCACAGCGATGAGGTGGCCCAGATGCCGGCGAACGTGGCCAGCAGGATGCCGCCGGCGACGGGGACGGCCCACTTGGGCACCGATTCCCGCGTGAGCAGCAGCATCTTGGTGACGAAGACGCCGTACAGGAAGCAGCCGAGCACCGAATGCAGCAGGACGCGGGCATTGCGGGCGTCGAAGCCCAGGGAGTACAGGCAGTGCACCGCCACGGGGACCGTGACGAGCACCGCCAGCCGTCCCGTCCACACATGGACCACGCGCAGCGCCCGTTTCGGGCTCCCGGATCCTGCGCCCATCACCACCGCCGAAAGCACCTGGGTGAGTGCGAGCACAGCCGCGACGGTGGCCAGCCACGCCTTCATCGACGCAGGTCCGGAGAATCCCGCCACGTCGAAGGAAATTGGTTGCGCCTCATGGACTTTCGCGAACACGCCGAGTTCGATCGACACCGCGGCACCGACCAGCAGTGGGACGAACACGGCCGCCGGTGACGGCGACCGGGTGTCGGTGGGTACTCCGGGCGGATGCGGGTCCGGCGCCGGGTGCGCGCCACCGGGAGACACGTGGCCGGGAGGTACGCGGCCCGAGAACGGGGCCTGCTGGGTCGGGCCGAAACCCGCACCCGGCCCCGGATAGGGCGCCTGCTGGGCCGGGCCGAACGGGGCGGGAGGCCCAGGGTGGACACCCTGGCGGGCAGGTCCGGGCGGTGTACCGGGATGCTGGGGGCCGGGACGCTGGGGACCGGCCGGGTTCCCCGGCCGAACGATCGGCCGCGTCGCGTCGTCTGCCGGGGATCCGGCCAACTGGGGAGGCCGGGCGATCTGCTGCGTGGGCCGGGTGCTCGGCGTGTCCCGGCGCGGGGGTTGCCCCGGATTCCGAGGCTGGTCAGGATTCCGGGGCTGGTCAGGAGACATCGGCGGGGGCGGCCCCCCCTGTCCCCCAAAGGGGGGGGAGCCTGCCCCCCCCCCGCCGCAGGGGGGGGGGCGCGGGGG
>NZ_CALLZT010000011.1:0-44006 GCF_937858515.1 uncultured Gordonia sp.
CCCCCGGGGGCGGTGGCGGGGGGGGGAAACCGGGACCCACCCCCCGCCGCGGGGGGCCCCGGCGGGGGGACCGACCCGGGCGGCCCCCGCCGCACCCGACCCGCCCGACGAACCTCCGGGCGTGTGGCCCGGATTCCAGGGATTGCGGGCGGGGCCGAACAGCGTGGGTTCGGTGATCCCCTTCGCCCCGAACTCCGGGGTGTTGGTCTTGCCGAAGATCACCAGCCCGGCGTCGAGGAAACGCCGGGTGACGTGTGCGTGTTCGGCGACGGGGAGTTTCGACAGCGATCGGGAACCGCACGAGGTCGGATACCCCTGATAGTCCTGTGCGAGGTCCTTGATCAGGAAGGGCACCCCGGCGAACGGGCCGCTCAGCCCGGGATCGGCCGCCTGGGCGTCGGCCTCGTCGATGTCGATGACGATCGCGTTGAGAGCCGGATTGACATCGGCGGCGCGACGTCGTGCGAGTGTCAGCAGCTCAACCGGCGTCACTTCCTTCTCGACGACGAGTCTTGCCAATTCGGTGGCATCGAACGCACGGTATTCGTCGAGGTTCATGGAATTCAGGGTAGGGCGGTGACGGACCCGGGGGACGGCATAGCGAGATTTTGGTGATAGCCACAGACAAGACTTCGTTTGCCGGTCGGCGAAGCGCGTACCGTCGTCAGCCGATGCGGTCGGCGTCCTCGTCGACGACGATCCG
This sequence comes from uncultured Gordonia sp., assembly GCF_937858515.1. NCBI lineage: Bacteria > Bacillati > Actinomycetota > Actinomycetes > Mycobacteriales > Gordoniaceae > Gordonia > uncultured Gordonia sp. The sequence continues at coordinate 704 of NZ_CALLZT010000011.1, forward strand.
CCGCGGATAGACCCGGCGCGAGCGCATCGGGGTGAACCATAACTGCCCGAAGCGGGTGGTGGTATCGCCGCGGTAGGCCAGACCGTAGTCGCTGCCGACGTCGGCGATCGGGATGAACGGTTCGACGGCCCGTACGAATGCCGACCAGTGGATGACCTCGCCCTCGGTGAGGAAGCCGCCGGCGACTGCCTGGTGCTCGCCGGTGTCGTCGCGGGTGGCCAGGTACACGTCGCCCAGCGCCGGCGCGAGCCTCGGCCCCACGATCGCGCTCTGCAGATACCACTGTGCGGTGGTCACGACGGTGCGGTCCAGGCGCGCATCGCACCACGCGTAGTGGATGTCGAGGGCGTCGAGGGCCTCGTCCTCGGTGTCGAAAACGTCCAGCTCGCCGATGGTCGAGGGCAGGGCGTCGGTGTTGGTCGTGGGCCGGGCGAGGAGAAAATACACCTGCTGACGGGTGGTGATCAGCCGCGCCGAATCGACAGGCGGTGATGCCTCTGATTCGTCGTACATGGTGTGTCCTCGTCAGCGGTGGTGGCGTGCCGCATGCCCGAAGGCCGCCACGTGGAGCTTTTACGCAGACCTTACTGTACAGCCGAGTGGCGGCGCCCACACCGGCGCTCGGTCGGGGGTCGGTGCGGAGGTCCTCAGCCGGTGCCGATGAGCGATTCGATCAGCGTGAGCACCGCGATCGCACCCGCCTTGTCGAGGGGTTCGTTTCCGTTGCCGCACTTGGGCGACTGCACGCACGACGGACAACCCGACGCGCATCGGCAGGCACTCACGGCCTCGCGTGTCGCACCGATCCAGGCGGCGAACGCCTCGTGGCCGCGTTCGGCGAATCCGGCTCCGCCGAGGTGGCCGTCGTAGACGAACACCGTCGGGAGCCCGGTGTCGGGGTGCGCGAGGGTGGACACGCCGCCGATGTCGCCGCGGTCGCAGGTGGCCACCAGCGGCAGCAGACCGATTGCGGCGTGCTCGGCGGCGTGCAGTGCGCCGGGCACCGCTGCCGCGTCGACGCCCGCATCGGCGAGGGCTTCCGGAGTGAGGGTGTACAGCACGGCCCGCGTCGGCAGCGTCTGCTCCGGCATGTCCAGGGGGACCGAGTCGAGGACTTCCCCGGTGAGTAGGGTGCGCAGATAGCCGATCACCTTACCGGTCACCTCCACCTCCGCGAAGGCGACGGTCAGGGGTCCGTACCGGTTCTCGGCGATCACCCGGCCGACCGATATCCCGGTGGTTTCGCGTGCCGACGTCGTCCAGTCGGGTTCCTCGGGATGGGTCAGGGCCAGCCCGTCGTCGAGGTCGAGTTCGTCGACGACGAACGTCTCGCCCTGATGGATGTGCACCGCGCCCGCGTAGACGGTCGACATCGCGCGGACGGCGTCGACGGTGCCCAGCAGCCGCCCGGTGCTGGTGTCGACGATCAGTACCTCGGTACCACTTCCGCCACGGAGGTTCACCTGGGCGTGCGGATCTATTCCGGCACCCACGTACCAGCCGGCGCGGCGTCGCTTGAGCGCTCCCTGAGCGGTGAGTTCGTCGACGACGGCACGGGCGTCCCACTCATCGACATCGCTTTCGGTCAGCGGCAATTCGGCTGCCGCACATAGTAGATGCGGTCCCAGGATGTACGGATTGCCCGGGTCGGTGACCGTCGCCTCGACGGGCTTGTCGAGCAGCGCCTCGGGATGGTGCACCAGGTAGGTGTCGAGCGGGTCGTCGCGCGCCACCAGCACCACCAGTGAATCACCGGAGTGGTGCTGGCGTCCCGCGCGTCCGGCCTGCTGCCAGAACGAGGCGACGCTGCCCGGATAACCGGCGACGATGACGGCGTCGAGGCCGCTGATGTCGACGCCGAGTTCGAGCGCGTTGGTGGTGGCCACGCCGGTCAGTTCGGCGTCGTTGATGGCCCGTTCGAGGGCGCGGCGGTCGTCGGCGAGATATCCGGCCCGGTAGGCGGCGACCTTGCCGACGAGTTCGGGGGCGGCCTCGGCGAGGATCTGCCGGGCTTGGCGGGCGGTGAGTTCGGCGCCCACCCGGCTGCGGGTGAAGCAGAGCGTACGGGCCCCTTCGATAACGAAATCGGCCAGGAGCCGGGCGGATTCGGCGCCGGCCGCGCGACGGACGGGCGCGTCGTTCTCACCGGTGACGCCCGGGATGAAGCCGGGCTGCCAGAGGGCGACGGTGCGCTCGCCGTGCGGTGAACCGTCGTCGGTCACGGCCACCGCGGGTTCACCGAGGAGCCGGGTGAGCGATTCGGCCGGCCGGGCGACCGTCGCGCTGGAGGCGATGACCACCGGGTCCGCGCCCGCGGCCCGTGCCACCCGGAGCAGCCTGCGCAATACCAAACCGGTGTGCGAGCCGAAAACCCCCCGATAATGGTGACATTCGTCGATCACGACGTAGCGGAGGTTGCGCAAGAAGTGCCGCCAGCGGGTCTGGGTGGACAGAATCCCGAGGTGCAACATATCGGGATTGGTGAAAATCCAGCGGGAATGCGCCCGCGCCCACTGCCTGATGTCCGGTTCGGTATCGCCGTCGTACGCGCACGGCTGCAAATGGCTGAATTCGGGCCGGGTAGCCGTCAGGGTGGCGACGGCGCGGATCTGGTCGGCCCCGAGTGCTTTCGTGGGTGCGATGTACAGCGCCGTCGCACGGGGTTCGGTGAGCAGTGCGGTGAGGATCGGCAACTGGTATGCCAGCGACTTTCCCGATGCCGTCGGCGTGCTCACGACGACGTGCGAGCCGTCATGAGCGAGGGACGCCGCTCGTGCCTGGTGGACCCACGGCCGCGAAATCCCTTGCTGCGCCAGGGCTTGCACAAGGGCCTTTGGTACCCATCCCGGCCAGTCGGCGAAATTTGCTGTGGTGGAATCGATTACAGATAGGTGAGTCAGCGTTGGGTCTTTGGTCCCGACGTCGTCGGTGGTGTGGCCGGAGCCGGTGACGTGACTGTCGACCGCTATACCGGACCCGGAGAGGACGTGGGAGAGGAGTTGTTCGCCGTAGGAGGGGCCCCGGCTGCCGCCCGATTGTTGTGTGATCTGCATTACTCGATCGTCAGTGTGTATGCTGTTCGGTTTCGTGGACGCCGATATTACGCCCGTGCACGAAAAGCCCGCCAGATGGCAAGGTTTATGCACAGTTTGGTGCGCCGACTATCGCCCGGGCCCGGAACGTGATTGACTAGGTGACGGTCGCAGCTTTCGAGACCGCCGGAGCACGGGGGTAGCGAGATCGATGTTGCGGTCGTGGTACTGAAGTTGGTTTGCGGTTCTCCGCGGGGCTCTTACGTATGGCGGTCGGAACCGGCCACGGCGCGGTACATCTCGCGTCGGCTCAGTTGGAATGCATGAAAAGGATTCAGTAATGGCACAGGGGACTGTGAAGTGGTTCAACGCGGAAAAGGGCTTCGGCTTCATCGCGCCTGACGAGGGTAACGATGACGTGTTCGTCCACTACTCGGAGATCCAGGGCTCGGGCTTCCGCACCCTCGAGGAGAACCAGCGCGTCGAGTTCGAGGTCGGCCAGGGCACCAAGGGTCCGCAGGCCACCGGCGTCCGCGCCGTCTAGGAAGCAATTCGCACCTGCGAAGCCGCTTCGAGCAGCCGCTCCCGACCTTCGGTCGGGGGCGGTTCTCAGTATCTGGGTCAAGCACGGTGTCTGGGTGGGATGAGCGTCAGGGCAGTAGGGTCGGTGAGGTGGTGCAGTTGTCGTTATTCTCGGCGGACATCGACGAGCCGGCTGACTCCGATCTCGCCGGTTTGCTAGCGGCGCACGGCCAGTCCCAGCACACCGACACCGGCACCCGCATCTCGATCGCCGTCATCGAACCATGGCGTGCCCAGGCAATCGTCCGCGAACTTCTCGCCACGGGGCTGCCGGCCGAGATCAGCGCCTCGTACGAGGGACATCCGGTGGCCCGAACCATGCCCAGCAGCGAACTCGACGACTTGGCCGGCCGCTGGACGTCGGGCGCGGTCAAAGCGGTGCCTGCGGGCTGGGTCCCGTCACCGCGGGCGCTGCGCCTATGGGTGCTGGCCGCCGGCCGACCGGAGGGCGACCGCTACCTGCTCGGGCTCGATCCGCACGTTCCCGAGTCGCACGCCCCGCTCGCCACTGCGCTGATGCGGGTGGGGATCGCGCCCACTCTCGTCGGCACGCGAGGTCCCACGCCCGCGCTGCGTATCGCCGGTGGCCGTCGTCTGCAACGGTTGCTCGAATACGTGGGACGTCCACCCGCCATCGCCGGTGCGGCCGCGGCGTGGCCGCACGGCTCGGGCGATACGCACGGTCTCGACGCCCATACCGCCGCGCACTGATAACCTGGCGCGGGCGGCCCTCCGGACGCGGTAGGGACTTTCGTCCCAATCTTGCGACCAGGGTTACCGTTTTGACCTGCGAAAATCCCGGACACAGGAATATTGTTCGCGTCGATTGGCGTCACACACGACACGTCGCCGGGTAATGGTGATGTGCACACGACGCTATACATAAGGTACAAACCGTTCCAGACGACCAACGTTCGTATCGGTGGGCTCACCGCCCGCCGACCTCCCCCAGATGACCCGAGAAGGACCCCCGGTGGCAGAGACCAGCACCGCTTCGCCCGCGAGCGGGAAAGCGATTCGACGGCTTGTGATCGTCGAGTCACCGACCAAGGCTCGCAAGATCGCCGGCTACCTGGGGCCCAACTACGTCGTCGAGTCCTCCCGCGGTCACATCCGCGACCTGCCGCGCGGCGCCGCCGACGTCCCCGCCCGTTACAAGGGCGAGAAGTGGGCGCGCCTCGGGGTGAACGTCGACGACAACTTCGAGCCGCTGTACGTGGTGTCGCCGGACAAGAAGTCGACGGTCACCGAACTCAAGTCGCTGCTCAAGGACGTCGACGAGCTCTACCTGGCGACGGACGGTGACCGCGAGGGCGAGGCGATCGCCTGGCATCTGCTCGAAACGCTCAAACCGCGGATCCCGGTCAAGCGGATGGTGTTCCACGAGATCACCGAACCGGCGATCCGCGCCGCCGCCGACAACCCGCGCGACCTCGACAACGACCTCGTCGACGCCCAGGAGACCCGGCGCATCCTCGACCGCCTGTACGGCTACGAGGTCTCGCCGGTGCTGTGGAAGAAGGTCATGCCGAAGCTGTCGGCGGGCCGCGTGCAGTCGGTGGCCACCCGCATCATCGTCGACCGTGAGCGTGAGCGGATGGCATTCACCTCCGCCGACTACTGGGACATCGCCGCGACCCTGGACGCGGGAGAGGACGCCACTCCGCAGACCTTCTCCGCCCGGCTCGTCGGCGTCGATGACGCCCGTGTGGCCACCGGCCGCGACTTCGATTCCACCGGTCGGCTGAAGAAGACCGACGGTGTCGTCGTCCTCGACGAGGCCCGCGCCCGGGCCCTGGCCGCGGGCCTGCAGGGGGCAGCGCTGACGGTGGCCTCCGTCGAGGAGAAGCCGTACACCCGCAAGCCGTACGCGCCGTTCATGACCTCGACGCTGCAGCAGGAGGCCGGCCGCAAACTGCGCTTCACCTCCGACCGCACCATGCGGATCGCGCAGCGTCTGTACGAGAACGGCTACATCACCTACATGCGTACCGACTCGACGACGCTGAGCGAGTCGGCGATCAGCGCCGCGCGCGCCCAGGCCGCCGACCTGTACGGAGCGCAGTACGTGCACGCCACCCCGCGCCAGTACACCCGCAAGGTGAAGAACGCGCAAGAGGCGCACGAGGCGATCCGTCCGGCCGGCGAGACCTTCCGTACCCCCGGCCAGGTGGCAGCGCAGCTCGACACCGACGAGTTCCGGCTGTACGAGCTGATCTGGCAGCGCACCGTCTCCTCGCAGATGGCCGACGCCAAGGGCACCACGATGAGCCTGCGGATCTCGGGCACCGCGGCGTCAGGGGAGACCGCGACGTTCGCCGCGTCGGGGCGCACCATCACCTTCCCCGGCTTCCTGCTGGCCTACGTCGAGACGGTCGACGAGCAGACCGGCGGCCAGGCCGACGACGCCGAGTCCCGCCTGCCCAACCTGGTGCAGAGGCAGGGCCTGACCGCGGCCGATCTCACCGCCGACGGCCACTCCACCAACCCGCCCGCCCGGTTCACCGAGGCATCGCTGGTGAAAGTGCTCGAAGAGCTCGGCATCGGCCGCCCGTCCACATACGCCTCGATCATCGGCACCATCCAGGACCGTGGCTATGTGGTCAAGAAGGGCAGTGCGCTGGTCCCGTCATGGGTGGCGTTCGCCGTGGTCGGGCTGCTCGAAGGCTATTTCCACAGCCTCGTTGACTACGACTTCACCGCCTCGCTGGAGGACGATCTCGACCAGATCGCCTCTGGCAACGAGAACCGCACCGACTGGCTCACCGAGTTCTATTTCGGCCGTGACACCGCCAAATCCGACATCGCGCGGACCGGCGGCCTCAAGAAACTCGTCGGTGTCAACCTCGAGGAGATCGACGCCCGCGAGGTCAACTCCATCAAACTGTTCGACGACGACCAGGGCCGCCCGGTGTTCGTGCGGGTCGGCCGGTTCGGGCCGTACCTCGAACGCAACGTCGCCGGTCCCGATGCTCCGGAGGAGTTGCAGCGGGCCAACCTGCCCGCCGAGATGACCCCGGACGAGCTGACCATCGAGGTCGCCGAGAAGCTGTTCGCCACCCCGCAGGAGGGGCGGGTGCTCGGCGTCGACCCGCTCAGTGGTCATCAGATCGTCGCCAAGGAAGGCCGGTTCGGGCCGTACGTCACCGAGATCCTGCCGGCCGACGACGACGATGACGGTGACAAGGGAGAGGGTGGCGAGCCGCTCACCATCCCGGCCGGACCCACGCCGCGTGACGGCGGAACCGGTGCCGACGTGGTGCCGCTCGATGCGCCCGCCGGCACGGGCGCGACCACCACGGCCACCAAGACGGTCCGCAGGACCGCCAAGAAGGTGGCCAAGAAGGCCGGCCCCAAACCGCGCACCGGATCGCTGTTCAAGACGATGGACATCGCCACGGTCACCCTCGACGACGCGCTCAAGCTGCTGTCGCTGCCGCGGACCGTCGGCGTCGACCCGGCCTCGGGTGAGGAGATCACCGCGCAGAACGGCCGCTACGGCCCGTATCTGAAGAAGGGCACCGACTCGCGTTCGCTGGCCGGCGAGGACCAGCTGTTCACGGTCACCCTCGACGACGCGCTCAAGCTCTACGCCGAACCCAAGCGACGTGGCCGACAGGCCGCCGCACCGCCGCTGCGTGAGCTGGGCAACGACTCGGTCAGCGAGAAGCCGATGGTCATCAAGGATGGCCGCTTCGGTCCGTACGTCACCGACGGCGAGACCAACGCCAGTCTGCGCAAGGGTGACGAGGTCGCCACCATCACCCCCGAGCGGGCGATGGAACTTCTCGCCGATCGTCGCGCCCGCGGCCCGGTGAAGAAGGCCGCCAAGAAGACAGTCACCAAGAAGACCACCGCGGCTAAGAAGACCACAGCGGCCAAGAAGACGACAGCAGCCAAGAAGACCACAGCGGCCAAGGTGACTGCGGCCAAGAAGACCACGGCTACGAAGACCACGGCCGCGAAGACCACCGCGGCGAAGAAGACGACCGCAACCAGGAAAACGACCGCTACCAAGACCGCGGCGGCGAAGAAGACCACTACCGCGAGGAAGACGACAGCGGCCAAGAAGGCCGTCGCCGACGACACGACGCCACCCTGGTGAACCGGCGTTGATCGGAGTCAGTGCAGTAGTTGAGCGGCACTGGTCTGGTTCGCCAGCTTGCGGTCAAACGTGTACAGCGGGGTGTTTCCGGTCAGGTTCGCCAGGGAGGCCAGGTAAGTGTCGGTGATCGAAAGTTTGGGTCGCGTGCGGTAGCCGGTGAGTGCGTCCTGCCAGACAGCTCGGTTCACGTCGAGGTTGGCGATCGCGAGAACCGCGTCGATGGAATCGGCGATGGTGTCCCGAGAGAGCCGCATAACGCGTTCCAGGACGTAGACGGTCTCGGTCAGCACCACGTCCGGAACAACACAGTTGCTGCTGTCGAGTAACCGCTGCGCCGCAGCGGTGTGCTCGGGAACATCGTCGAGCAACCAGCGCAGGATGATGTTGGTATCAATTGTCGGCACGGAAGTCCTCGGCGCGTGCGGTCCAGCCATCGCCCGCGGTCGGGATCGTGCCCCACGTGCCGTGCTCGACAGCTTCCTTCCGGATCCGTGCGCGCAATGTATCGATGCTCTGCGGTGCGTCGATCACGAGCGAGTTGCCTTCCACCCGGACACTGACCTTCTGCCCCGCGTGTAGACCCAGCGCGCGCCGGGCCTCGGCGGGCAGCGTGATCTGTCCTTTCGAGGTAATAGTCGCATACATTGATGTCATGTAAGGATTCTAAGTAAAGTAAGGAGTGCCGGCAACGGTAACGCCGGCCTGGTCAATTCTCGTCTGCGGTCGGGTCGGTGGGCACCTCGTGGGGCCGGGCGAGGAGGGTTTCGATGCCGCGGCCACGCAACTCGACGCCCTCGCCGATCTCCCAGTGCGTCGACTCCTCCGCCGAGGCCAGGAACACCGCGCGCGCCGAACCGAGGACCCGCGTCGGCTCGTCCTTGGCGAGTTCGGTGAGCCGGGCGGCCTCGTTCACCGGGTCGCCGATCACCGTGTACTCCAGGCGTTGCTCGGAGCCGATGTGCCCGGCGATGGCCTTGCCCGCCGAGACGCCGATACCGATGTCGGTGTCGCCGAGTGAGTGGTACAGCTCCTCGCGCAGTTCGCGGGCCGCGGCGAGGGCGCATCCGGAGAAGTCGTCGAGGTCGAGCGGGGCGCCGAAGATGGCGAGGGCGGCGTCGCCCTGGAACTTGTTGACGAAGCCGCCGTGCTTGCCGACGACCGACACCACCACCCGGAAGAACTCGTTGAGCAGTTCCACCACTTCACGCGGCGGATGGTCGACGGCCAGCCGCGTCGAGCCGACGATGTCGACGAACAACACCCCGACGTAGCGTTCCTCGCCGCCGAGTTCGGTGCCCGTCTCGATCGCCCGGCGGGCCACGTCCTCACCGACGTAGCGGCCGAACAGGTTGCGCAGGTCCTGGCGTTCGCGCAGGTCGGCGACCATGTCGTTGAACCCGGCCTGCAACAGGCCCAGGTCGCTGCCGTCGTAGATCTTCACCGACGCGTTGAGGTTGCCCGCCGACACCTCGTTCTGTGCCTTGCGGAGCTGTTTGATGGGGTCGTTGATAGCCCCGACCACGCGGGTGATGGCGATTGTGCTGAAGATGAGCGCGGCGGTGGCCATCCACACGATCGGACGCTGGATCCCGACGGCGTCGGTGTTGACCCAGTCGAGTCGTTCCAGCGTGATCAGCAGCACGATGACGGCCAGCGGAACCCCGACGCTGACCGCCCAGAACACGGTGATGCGGGTGGTGATACTCGGCGCCGACGCGCTGTCCGGGTCGTTGGCCATCGCGGCGACCGTGATCGGTCGCAGTACCTTCTCCACCTGCAGATACCCGAGCACGCACGTCACGAGCGCACCGATCAGGGTGGCGACCGCCCCGATGAACGCGTTCTTCTGCGACACCGCCAGATTGGTGATGGCGAAGACGCTGCCGCCGACGATCCACATCGCCAGGTTCAGACGAGTCAGCAGTGCCGGCAGTTGCAGGGCGCGATGCCGGGCGAACTCGTCGTCGAGACGCGAACGCCGTCGTTGCCAGATCAGCACCGGCAACGACAGCCGGATGGTGAAGTAGCCGCCGACGATGGTCGCGATCAGCAGGTAGCCGATGAACACGGCCTGCGATGTGCCGGCGACGTCGTTGAAGGTGAGCGCGTCCTGGGTGGGCATGCCGAAGCGCAGGAACGCGAAGGTGAACAGCGCGCCGACAAGGTTGGCGCGCAGCATGTCGAGGGCGAGCAGAGGCCAGGGCGTGTGCACCAGCCAGCGGGCAAGGTGTACGCCCTTCGACCATTGTGATCGGCGCTCTACCACGTCACCACGTTAGCTGGATGCTTGCAAAAGTTACACACTCTTCGGTCGTTCAGCGGAGTCTGACCAGGAGATTACAGTGAACAACTGTGACGAATGTCTTTGATCGGCTGATCGGGCAGCGTGCCGCGGAGGTCGACCTGCGCGCCGCCGCGCGTGCGGCACGGGGTGTCGCGGCCCGGCTCGACGAGGCCGCCGCCGGTGCGGTGTCGATGTTCGCCGACCCCGACCCCGACCCCGGCGCCGACGGCGCCGCGACCGATGCGTTCGATGCCGCGTCGCGGGCGTCGATGACGCACGCCTGGTTGTTCACCGGACCACCCGGATCGGGCCGGTCGGTGGCGGCCACCGCCTTCGCCGCCGCCCTGCAGTGCCAGGCCGGCGACCCCGCCGATGTCGGCTGCGGCGAGTGCCGCGCCTGCGTGACCGTGATGGCCGAGACCCACGCCGATGTCCGCCACGTCGTCCCCGACGGCCTGAGCCTGTCGGTGGCCGTCGTCCGCGACATCGTGCAGCTGGCCTCGCGCCGTCCCGGTACCGGCCGCTGGCAGATCGTCATCGTCGAGGACGCCGACCGGCTCACCGAGTCCGCGGCGAACGCGCTGCTCAAGGTTGTCGAGGAGCCGCCCGCGCGGACCGTGTTCCTGCTGTGCGCGCCGTCGGTCGATCCCGAGGACATCTCGGTCACCCTGCGCTCGCGCTGTCGGCACGTCGCGCTCGGCGCTCCCGCGGTCGACGCCATCGCCCGGGTCCTGATCGAGCGCGACGGCATCGACGAGGCCAAGGCCCGCTGGGCGGCGTCGGTGTGCGGCGGTCACGTCGGCCGTGCCAAACGTCTGGCCACCGACGACGACGCCGTCGCCCAGCGCGAACAGGCTCTCGGTCTGGCCCGGGCCGCCACCCGCGACTCCACCGCCTACGCCGCGGCCGAGGCGCTCGTCCGGTCCGCCGACGAGGCCGCCAAAGCGCTCAGCGCCCAGCTCGACGCCGCCGAACTCGAAGAGTTCAAGACGGCACTCGGTGCCGGTGGTGAGGGCAAGGGCACCGCCCGCATGCCGCGCGGCAGCGCCGGCGCCCTCAAGGACCTGGAGAAACGGCAGAAATCCCGTGCCACCCGCGTCGGGCGCGACGTCCTCGATCGGGCCCTCGTCGATCTCGCCGCCCTGTTCCGTGATGCGCTGTTGCTGTCGATGGGTGCCCACGTCACCGCGATGCACCCCGACAAGACCGACTCCATCGTCACCGGAATGGCCGGATATGCGAGCCCCGAGCAGCTCCTGCGCTGCGTCGATGCCGTCCTGGAGTGCCGCGAGGCCCTGGACCAGAACGTCAAACCCAAATTCGCCCTCGACGCGATGGTCGCGAAGGTGAATCTGGAGATGCGGCGGCCATAGGAGACACGCCCTAGTACAAGCTCCATTCGGATTGGGCGTACCGCAGGATCCTGGGGTCCATCAGCGTCGACGCCGGCACGTCCAGTTTGTCGCGGTCCTTCGGGAACGTGGTGGCGGCGGTCAGCACGTCCTCGGTGAGAAATCGCAGCGGTGGATGCTTCTGGTACATCGTCGGCCAGACGGGACTGTCGCTCGCCAGCACGAAACCCCAGTCCCCGAACGACGGCACATCGACGTGGTACGGGATGGTGTGCAGGTCCGCGGCCCGCAGGGTGGCCACGATGCACCAGAACGAGCGCGGCGCGAAGTACGGTGAGCCGGCCTGCACCACCATCCGCCCGCCCACGGCCAGGTGAGCCTTGGCCAGCGCGTAGAACTCCACCGAATACAGTTTGGCCGTCGCCGATTCATCCGGGTCGGGCATGTCGATGATGATCACGTCGTACAACTGCCGGCTCTTGCGCAGCCACGAGAACGCATCCGCGGCGACGATGGTCGCGCGCGGATCGGACATCGACCCCCGGTTGAGTGTGCGCAGCCGTCGATCGTGGCGGGCCAGCGAGATCATCTCGGGGTCGAGTTCGACGAGCGTGGCGGCGCGGACATCCGGGTAAGCCAGCACCTCCCGCAGCGCCAGACCGTCGCCGCCGCCCAGGATCAGCACCGAATCGCCCGGGTGGATCTGCGCCGGATGCACCAGCGCCTCGTGATAGCGGTACTCGTCGATCGAGGAGAACTGCAGGTCGCCGTTGAGGAACAGCCTCGTGTCGGGTCCGGCCGAGGTCTGACGTTCGGTGATGACGATGTCCTGGTACGGGGTGCGTTCGGCAGCGACGATCGGGTCGCGGAACAGCGCCTGACGTGCGGTGACCTCGAACCGCCCGGACAGCACCAGTGCCGCCACGAGCACCACGATCACCGCGGCAGCACCGGCTCCCAGCATGGTCGCGACGGGCGGTCGCAACGACCGCCGGAACACCACGAACACCAGAAAACAGCCCGCGACGGCATTGACGAGTCCGACGATGATCGCCCCGCGAAGCTGCCCGAACCACGGCAGCAGCAGGAACGGGAAACACAGCCCGCCGACGAGCGCGCCGATGTAGTCGACGGCGAACATGTCAGCCACCGCCGACCCGGCGTCCTGCCTGCGGATCTTCTGCAGCAGCACCATCAGCAGCGGGATCTCGGCGCCGATCAGCAGACCGAGCACGAACGCCACCACCACCAGGGCCGGCGTGTACAGCTCCAGATAGGCGAACGCCCAGTACAGCGCCATCACCGACAACCCGCCGAGCAAAGCCAGCGACAGCTCGATCACCGCGAACGCGATCGTCGCGTGTCGCTGCAGCGGCTTGGCGGCGAGCGACCCGACACCCATCGCGAACACCATCACCGACAGCACGATCGAGGCCTGCGTGGCGGTGTTGCCGATCAGGTACGAACCGAGCGACACCAGCGCGAGTTCGTACACCAGACCGCACGCGGCGCACACGAAGACGACGGCCAACAGGGCGGCACGGGCGAATCCGCGACCCCCGAGCCACCCCCGCGGCGGTTGAGGTGCGAGGTCGCCCGGCGACCGGGCCTCGAAACCCGGTGAGCCGACGTCGCTGCTCACTACAGGATCGACACGGCGACGATCACACCGATCGCCACATGCAGGGTGGCGTGCACCCAGACCGCCGGATGCGGGTTCTCCTCCAGCAGGATCTCACCGAGCTTCCCGGGGGTGAGCAGGTCGACCAGCACGAACGCCAGCGCCATGACGGCCAGCCCGATCAGCGCGTACACGATCGTGTAGATAAGCCCCTCACCGAGACCGCCCTCGCTCGCGACGATGGCCGCAGCCACGATGATCGCCTCGCCGGCCAGGTTGGAACTGACCAGCACCGCGGCGTTGCGGTTGCGCGCGCCCCACAGGTGGTCGCTCAGTCTGCCCGGCGTGAGCGCGTCGATCACGACGAACGACACCGCCATCAGCACCACCCCGACACCCGCGTACGCGGCAGCCGAATACGAGTTCTCGATCAGATTGTCGAGCATTGTTCTCCTCTACTTGCCGCTGCCACTGCCGCCGCCTCGATTGCTGCTGCCGGACCCCGAATACGCCGGTGTCGGCACCCAGTGCCTGCCCACGTAATTGTGATAGTGGGTGTATCCCGTGGTGTAGTCCTTGCTGACCATCACCCGCGTCTGGTCGGTCCCGTAGTCGAAGAGGCCGATCACGTAGTCGGGGTACTGCAGGAAGGTGCCGGACTGTCCGCCGGTCGTCAGTGTGGCAGGGGTGGCCGTGCGCTGGTCGATGGGTTTCTCCGCATTGCGGATCTGCGCGGCGACCGTCGCCGGTGAGCCGTCGGCGACGTACGCTTTCACCGCACCCTCATCGAGGGCGGCATGGTGTGAATAGTGCGACGTCACGTAGTTGCGTGCCCCGCTGCGCGTGACGTCGGCGGTGCAGGTGGCGGTCATCGCCAGCGCCGCGACCACGATGATCACGCCGATGATGATGTTGCGGATCCGGTTGAGCCGGTGCCTGGGATCCGGGGTGCCCGGGGTCATCGCTGCGCCCGGTTCACGACTGTGCCTCGCTGTGTGCCGGTCCGCCGCGCCACAGCGAGCTCGACGTGACGACGACCTCGCCGGTCTGCGGATATGTGTGCCAGGTGCGCCAGACGACCAGTGCCTGCGACCCGGGCGTGTCCGCGCCCGGGCCCGCGAGTACGGCGGTGAGCGCGAGCGGCGATCCGGGGAATCGTCCGACAAGCGCGGGCAGGCCGCGGCTGTGATGCTCGTCGGCCTCGCGGACAATGGTCTCCACGATAGTGGCCAGGGCATCGGCGCCCACTATGTCGGTGCGGGCATTGAAGTAGTAGCCCGATTCCTGGAACGACAACGGCAGATCCGAGGTGACATCGGGCAGGCAGGCGACGGTCTCCAGCAGATGCGCGGACTGCCCGACAAGCACCTGATGGCTGGCGCCGAGCAACCGTAACGACACGGGCAGACCGGCCACCATGCCGTCGACCTGGGCCAGCGGTTCCTGCAGGGGTGTGGTGAGGGAGAACCCGAGCGCGCTCGCGCACGTATCGGCGTAGGCGACGGGCAGTTCGGTTTGCGGGGGCGGTGTGCCCGGTACCAGGGGAGTCATCACATGCCCCGGGTGGTCGACGGATAGATGCGGTAGTCGGTGTGGTGCAGCACCTCGCCGCGCGCGGCCTCCCAACCGCTGCCGAAGTTCTCGAACGACAACCGCCGGTCCCCGCTTTCATAGTCGTGATAGGCCATGAGACCGCTCGGCGCTACGCCGGTGGTACCGGTGGAGGTGAACCGCGCCTGGCCGGACTCGGCGGAGGCGTAGCGGCGGCCGTCGAGGTCGAGGGTGTATGGGCCCGGGCTGATTGTGTGCGGGCCCAGTTCCTGCCAGAGCACCACCTCGAGGTCGGGATCGTCCTCGACCGAGATCCAGCTCTTTCGGCCGGTCCCGGTGTCGACGAAGTTCTCGGTCCACTCGTAGCCGTCCTGGCTCAGCCGCAGCGTGCCCCGGACGGCGTAGGTGGTGCCGCGGATGTCGATCATGTCGCCCGGCACGAGGTTGCGCGGGTTGCCGTGGACCGCGTCGTCGTCGGCGCCGGCGAAAGGGTCGCGCGGAGCGTACGCTCGTGCGGCCACCGAATCGGCCTGTGCCTGCCGGGCCTGACGGTTTCCCAGATAGTTGAAGATGACGACGACCGCAATGATCGCGAGCAGTGCCACGGCGACGATCAGCAGGTACTCCATTGCGTCGACAATACTGTGGGTCCGAGAGGCAGTAGCCTGGCGCTTGTGCGACTGTGGAGACGACAAGCCGAGCCCGCCGGGACGGCCGCGCTGACCGTGCGGACAGTGGTCGACTCAGGGCGGCTCTCGGTGACTTGGGCGGCCCCGGTCGCTGACGCAGGCGAGTACGCACACGCCCGCGTCTTCCTCGCCGCCGCCGGCTGCGCCCCGGAATTCCTGGGCGTGATCGCGCCGTCCGCGACCCTGACCGTCGACATCGGTCCGGGCACCTATACGGCGATCGCCGAGTCCTACAGCAGCGGAAGCTGGGGCGGCGGCCGGCTGTCGGGCATAGGCCGCAGCGACGAGTTCACCGTCGGTTGAGGGTTGCGCCGCGCCGTAAACCTGAGGCGCGATTCAACTTGTGACCGGCAACACCGATTTCACCGTCGGCCTCGGCTGCTACGACGAGGTGTTCACCTACGACGAGCTCGACAGTCTGCCGGCCGACGCCCCGCACATGGGCTATCCGAGATGCTGCCGATAGACCGGGGACGAGTCGCTGACCGTGATGACGTCGGTCAGCCCACCGCGCGTCCCTGTGTCATCGACGACCATGAGTAGGTAACGCCGGCCGGGAGTCAGACCGCGTACGACGAAGGTGTACTCGGAGAAATCTCCCATCGACCCGGGGCCGATGCCGACGCTCGTGACCGGGACCTCTCCCGCACTCCGGTAGCAGCCCCTCCGGGCCTTGTCAACGAATACTTCGAAGTACCGTTCACAGCGCGGTGCGGTCGAATCCCGAAACAGAGCCGCCCTGGGTGTTGATGTTCCCGTGACCTTTATCTCGGCGCGGTACTTGGAATAGCCGGGGAGGTGGACGACCTGACAGTTCTTCACGGTGCACACGCTCGGGAAGGTGGTGAGTCCGGGGTTGAGCTTCATCGGCGCCGCATCCGTAGCACCGGCCCACGGTCCGGTGGCACCCGAAGCGGACGCCATGATCGCACATGCGACGACGATCTTTCGTATCACGATTGCTCTCCTTCGTATGGAGGTCCGGGGAGTTTCTGCGGACGTCCGGCCTCCTGATTGTCATAGCTGGGATCAGCCGGGCGGATGGAACGGTTGGATCCCCGAGTCCGGCCACATCGCGGCCTGCCGATGCCGGTCCCGGCAGCCTGGTGAACTGCCGTGTGCTCAGTGTCGGGTCACCTGGTCGCGTGGACACGAGTAGTCGACTACTCGACTTTCGGGCTGCATGTGGCTCGGGGCTGCGAGGTGTTCAAGCCGGACCCCGATGTTCGCGTCGTCGCGTGGCTGTCGTCGCGTGGCTGTCGTCGCAGACGGGGCAGGTTTCGGTCACGGCCATCGCCGTTCAGCTGTCGGCGGATATCTTGCACTCGCCGGGGCCGAGTGCTAAAACGGTCTTTGGCACTCGCGGACCGTGAGTGCCAGGTCGGGACGGTGAGATCGGTCCTTTTTGACACGCCGGTCGTCCGTCGCGGGCACCGAGTTCCGGCCATAGATACCTGGTGTCACCCCCTATCGGAGGATCACTTACCCATGGCCAAGCAAATCGCGTTCGACGAAGAGGCCCGTCGCGGCCTCGAGCGTGGGCTCAACAGCCTCGCCGACGCAGTCAAGGTCACGTTGGGACCCAAGGGCCGCAACGTTGTCCTGGAGAAGAAGTGGGGCGCCCCCACCATCACCAACGACGGTGTGTCCATCGCCAAGGAGATCGAGCTCGAGGATCCCTACGAGAAGATCGGCGCCGAGCTCGTCAAAGAGGTCGCCAAGAAGACCGACGACGTCGCGGGCGACGGCACCACCACCGCCACCGTTCTGGCTCAGGCACTCGTCCGCGAGGGCCTGCGCAACGTCGCTGCCGGCGCCAACCCGCTGGGTCTCAAGCGCGGCATCGAGAAGGCCGTCGAGGCCGTCACCGAGTCCCTCCTCAAGAGCGCCAAGGAGGTCGAGACCAAGGAGCAGATCGCTGCCACCGCGGGCATCTCGGCCGGCGACCCGTCCATCGGCGAGCTCATCGCCGAGGCCATGGACAAGGTCGGCAAAGAGGGCGTCATCACCGTCGAGGAGTCGAACACCTTCGGCCTGCAGCTCGAACTGACCGAGGGCATGCGCTTCGACAAGGGCTACATCTCGGGCTACTTCGTCACCGACGCCGACCGTCAGGAAGCCGTTCTCGACGACCCGTACATCCTGCTGGTCTCGGGCAAGGTCTCGACCATCAAGGACCTGCTGCCGCTGCTGGAGAAGGTCATCCAGGCCGGCAAGCCGCTGCTGATCATCGCCGAGGACGTCGAGGGCGAAGCCCTCTCGACCCTGGTCGTCAACAAGCTCAAGGGCACCTTCAAGTCCGTCGCCGTCAAGGCCCCGGGCTTCGGTGACCGCCGCAAGGCCATGCTGGCCGACATCGCCATCCTCACCGGTGGCGAGGTCATCAGCGAAGAGGTCGGCCTGTCGCTGGAGACCGCCGGCGTCGAGCTGCTCGGCACCGCCCGCAAGATCGTCGTCTCCAAGGACGAGACCACCATCGTCGAGGGCGCGGGCGATCCCGACGCCATCGCCGGCCGTGTGGCCCAGATCCGCGGCGAGATCGAGAACAGCGACTCCGACTACGACCGCGAGAAGCTGCAGGAACGGCTGGCCAAGCTGGCCGGTGGCGTTGCCGTCATCAAGGCCGGCGCCGCCACCGAGGTCGAGCTCAAGGAGCGCAAGCACCGCATCGAAGATGCCGTGCGCAACGCCAAGGCTGCCGTCGAAGAGGGCATCGTCGCCGGTGGTGGCGTGGCCCTGCTGCAGTCCGAGCCCGCCATCGACGCCCTCTCGCTCGAAGGTGACGAGGCCACCGGCGCCAACATCGTGAAGGTCGCCCTGTCGGCTCCGGCCAAGCAGATCGCCTTCAATGCGGGCCTGGAGCCCGGTGTGGTCGCCGACAAAGTGCTGCACTCGCCGCTGGGCACCGGCCTCAACGCCGCCACCGGCGTGTACGAGGACCTGCTGGCCGCCGGCATCAACGACCCGGTGAAGGTCACCCGCTCGGCGCTGCAGAACGCGGCCTCGATCGCGGCTCTGTTCCTCACCACCGAGGCCGTCGTCGCCGACAAGCCGGAGAAGAACGCCGCACCGGCGATGCCGGGTGGCGACGAGATGGGCGGCATGGGCTTCTGAGAGCCCCTCGCTCGACTCGGGTTCGCGCCTGATCGCGACAACGAATACACCGGATGGCCGGTCACTCTCGCGGGTGGCCGGCCATCCGGCTTTTTATCTGTGACGGGGGGTTACATGTGACAACGAGTAATGGTAACTTCGGCAGTGAGACGGCGCTCACAGATGAGCGTTCGCAAACGATGAAATAGGAAGCCATGTTCGGTCTCAAGACACGAGAGCAGTTCGCGAAGCAGTACCAGCCCGCCGACGACTACGGGTTCTTCGGGCCCGGGTCGGTCACCTGGAAGGTGTGGTCTTACCCGACCTCGTACATCCTCGGTTTTGTCCGGTCCGTCACGATCGAACACTTCGACCCCAACCTCGCCGCCGCCGTCGTCGAGTCGGGCGGCGTCAAGTACCGTCCCAGCACCCGCTACGGCCGCACCCTGCGCTACTTCGCGATGGTCGCGTTCGGCGCCACCGAACCCACTGCCAAGGCCGCCGACGTGCTGGTCAAGGTGCATTCCAAGGCCGTCGGCCGCGACCCGGTGACGGGCGGGGAGTACGACGCCAACAGGCCGTCGTCGCAGCTGTGGATCCACATGACCGCCTGGCACTCCATCCTCTACTGCTACGAGAAGTTCGGCCCCGGCAAGCTGTCGCCGGAGGAGGAGAACCAGTTCTGGGCCGAATGCGCCCGGGCCGCCGAACTGACCACCGCCGACGTCTCGGAGGTGCCCCGCAGCCGCGACGAGGTGCGCGAGTACTTCGCCGCCTGGCGCCCACACCTCGCGGCATCCGAGGCCGCCCAGGACATGATCCACTTCATCATGCCGCTGAACGTCGCACTGCCGCCCGACATGCCCGAATGGCAGAAGAAGGCGCTCGCTCCGGCGATGTGGCTGATGAGCAAGGCCGTCATCTCCACCTACCCCAAGCACCTGCGGCAGATGGCCGGACTGAACCAGGGACCGCTGCTCGACGCCGCCGTCCGGCTGCCCAACAAGCTGATCCACAGCGCGCTCGCCCGTTCGATCAACGCCAAGCTCCTGACGTTCGATCTGCTCGCACCGCAGACCCTCCCGGTGGCCGCACCGATGCTGCTGGGCATCCCCGCCCGCAACCCCATCACGATGACCCCTCGTCAGGCGCAGGCAAAGTACGGCTACGACATCCCGAGTCAGGCGCATCAGGGACTGCGGATGAAGCAGCGTCAGCGGGTGCTCGTGGACGGCCAGAAGCCCAGCGACGAGGGCCTCGTCGAGTCGCAGCAGCACATCGGCTCGATGGACGTGCGCACCCCCGCCAAGGTCGGCTAGCGTCCCGGCCCGACAGACCCCCGCATCAGGATCCGGGGGTCTGTTCGTCGGTGCCGCGTTGTTGCTGCTCGCGGGCTTTGCGGCGCTGCTCCTCGGCGCGGGCACGCACCTGGCGCAGGAACTCGCGGTCGGCCTCGGGGTCGGAGGCGCGGGCCCGGTGCGGATGATCGTATTCGGGGAACTCGCCGCGCGGCCGGGCCGGCTCCGCGACGTCGTCCGCGGTGGGCCGGCCGAACCCGATCCACAGCAACGCACCGATGATCGGGATGATCAACACGAGGATGATCCACGTGAACTTCGGCAGCCCGTGGATCGACTTCTCGTCGGCGCGGACGATGTCGATGAGCGCCAGAATCAGCACGGCCAGGGTGATCAGACCCAGATAGGGCATGTGTTCCTCCCCTTGGGTGTCCGGTTTTGCTCTCCCCGAGGGTATCGTTCCCGTTCTCCGGCCGAGCGCGTGTCGTCCGTTTGAAGGAGCGCATGACATGATGACCGACATGGCCGGTGAGCAGGTAACAGCGGGTGAACAGGCACAGCCGGGACAGCTGATCGAGCTGGCGACTCTGCCCAATCTGCGCGATGTCGGCGGCTGGCCCACCGCCGACGGCCGGATCGTCCGTCGCGGCATGGTGTTCCGGTCGACGGCGCTGCACTCGCTCAGTGACGACGACAGCGAGCATCTGCAGTCGCTGAACATCACCACCATCTACGATCTGCGGACTGCGAAAGAGCGGACCGAAGCTCCCGACGCCCCGATCGGTGAGCAGGCCAATCTGTCGCTCGACGTGCTCGCCGACGCAGACAAGGACATTCCGGCCAAGTTGCACGAGGTGCTCGTCGACCCGGCGGTGGTCGCGCAGATGAACATCGAACTCGCCGGCGGCAAGGCCGTGGGCCACATGAGCGAGTCGTACCGGCACTACGTGACGCTGCCGAGCGCGATCAGGTCCTACCGACGCATGGTCGACGGGCTGCTGGGCCAGGACTCCGCCGCGCTGCTGATCCACTGCACCACCGGCAAGGACCGTACCGGCTGGGCGACGGCCGTGCTGCTCAGCGCACTCGGCGTGGCCCGCGAGGACATCTACCGCGAGTACCTGCTCACCAACGACCATCTGCTGCCGACATTCGACGGCCTGTTCGCCAAGTTCGAGCAGGCCGGCGGCGATCCGGACCTGCTGCGTCCGCTGCTCGGCGTCGACGCGAGGTATCTCGACCAGTCGTTCGCGGAGGCCGAGCGCGTGTGGGGTGGGATGGACGGCTATCTCACCGGATGTCTGGGCCTCGACGATCAGGCCCGCGGAACGCTCCGGGACCGGTTCCTGGCGTAGCGGCCTGATCGTGCACGATCGACGGTAGTCCCGGTTTTGGTGACGGTTACCGGCCGCCCTGTCGGTGTGCCGTAGTAGATTCGGTACCGATCCGGGGGACATACGTGCGGTGACATTTTGACGCGCAGGGACATCAACGCGCAGGACAAGAAGGGAGTAGTGGTGGCGCCGGTTTATCAGGCAATGCTGGGGTCGGACTTCGCGCGTCTGCATCCCAACGTCGCCTGGCGGTACAGCGTCGACTCCACGTCGGGGGTGGCGCAGATCGCGTCGGGCATCTACGAGTCCGTGTACACCAACAATGCGCTGTCGCCGATGTTCTTCAAGCACTACGCCAGCCGGCACGCGATGCCGGCCAAGTCCAGCCGCATGGTTCCGTTCGAACAGAGCCAGTACTGCTATGTCGACGAACTGGGCCGTGAATGTCTGGCCGTGCTGCGCGAGTTCCAGTACACCTCCGGCTCCCGCAACGTGAACTCGTTGCTGGTCTCGGGCCGCGACGGCCTCGTCGACTACTTCGGCGACGGACCCGAATTGCTGTATCCGATCGAACCGTCGGTCACCAAGGCAGGGGAGTTGCTGCTCGAGAGCGGCCCTCTGCGCTGGCTGGGCCGTGGCCCCAACTTCGGGATGCGCGGACCGTTCTCGACCCAGATGAAGTACATCGAGGGGTGGGACGAGCGACATCAGCGGTTCCGGTGCGATGCCACCGTGCACAATCCCGTCATCGGCGAGATCCTGCATTTCCGCGGCTGGTTCACCGCCGTCGACCAGGTCTGCACCCTGCAGCAGATCCCCGACGAGGCGTGGCCGGTCAACCTCATCGAACGCGAGCGGTAGCTGTCCGTCGGTCGACCGGCGGATATGCGGGCTACGATTTGCCACAATCGGAGTTATGACGCAACCACCCGACGACCCACGCCAGTACGGCGATCCCGGCAATACCCCAGGTGGAAACGGCGGCGGGTCGACACGCAGGTTCGACGAGCTGCCGCCCACCTCGGCCTATGGTGACCCCGGGTATCAGGAGCCGTACCTCGCGCCCCAGCACAACGAGGAGTATCCCGGACAATTCGGGCAGACCCAGTACGGACCACAGGGTTACGGGCAACCGCAGAGCTATGGGCAGCCGCAGAGCTATGGGCAGCCGCAGAGTTACGGCCAACCACCGAGCTACGGGAACCCGCAGGGTTACGGGGATCCACAGGGCTATGGGCAGCAACCCCCGGGACAGCAGCCGCCGGGCAACCATGGCGTGCCAGACGGTGGGCGGCCGGGAGGTTCCCGGGGCCGCACCATCGCGCTGGTGGCGCTGGTCGTCGTCGCGCTCGTCGTGATCGGCGTGGTGGCGGCGCTGGCACTGACCGGTGGTTCGGACGACGAGTCCGGGGGCACGTCGGCCGCCGCGTCGTCGACCACGAAGACCCGCACGACCACGTCCCGCCCCACGCCGACCAGCACCGCCGAAAGTACAACGACGAAAACCTCGGAGGCGCCGGAGTCCACCACGACTACGCGGAGGGCGTCATCGGGGGTGACCTATCAGATCACGGGCCGCGGCGACGTGGTCGGACTGAACTACACGGACGGTGGTGGGATCAATGTGGTCGCCACCACCAGTGCACCGTGGTCGCAGCGGGTTGACATCACCGGCGGCCAGGCACGGCTGACAGCGGTGGTGATCCGCGGTCCGCTCACCTGCAAGATCGAGTTCGACGGTGAGACGCTGGCCACGCAGACCAGCAACGGCGGTCTGCTCACCTGCGCGGCGTCGATTCCGTCGGGACGGTAACGGTCACCGCTTACGCAGGACCAGAACGAGATTGGTGCCCAGCACCTCCCGCAGCCCCGGTACCCGCATGATCGGCCACAGCCACGACGGCAGGTACCGGGGGAAGGCCAGGGTGGTGTCGGCGGCACCGGCCACCGATCGCGACCAGGCGAGCCCCTCGGCGGCGGTCACCTTGAACAGTGAGGTACCGTACAGGTTCTTGGGCGGGTGACCGTGGTGGCGGGTGTACCAGCGCGCGGCGCGGTGCCCGCCGGCGTAGTGTGTCAGACCCATCTCGTGACCGCCGAACGGGCCGTACCACAGTGTGTAGCTGACGATGACGGTGCCGCCGGGCCGGGTCACGCGCAGCATCTCTTCGCACATGGCCCACGGTGCCGAGGTGTGCTCGACGACATTCGACGACAGGCAGATGTCGAAACTGTTGTCGGCGAACGGAAGCTGCTGTCCGGACGCCCGCACGCTCGCCCGCTGGTCCAGGCCGCCGGCATGCATCTCCGACGGGTCGGGTTCGGCGGACAGATAGGTCGCGCCGCGTTCGGCGAAGGCGTCGGCGAAGTAGCCGGGACCGCCGCCGACGTCGAGCATGGTGGTGCCCGACAGCCCGCCGGGGTGCACCGAGTCCGCCATCACCGCGGTGTCGGTGGCGATCGCGCCGTAGAACCGGGCCGGATCGGTCTGCTCGAACCGGAAGTCGTTGAGCAGACGGGCGGCGCGGCGCAGCGTCGCATAGCGGGCGAAGGCTGATCGGGAACTCACCGCACCATCTTGGCTGTCGCCGGTCCGTAGCCCGAACTGCGGGTCGGGTGCGGTATGACCGGCAGCGGGAAAATAGGTCACAATACCTACACAAAAAGGGCTGCCTGGGCTTTGCGTTCGGATTGATTCCAATGGTTGTCGACGGCGTCGGTACTTTGCACACTCGATTCATGTCCTCAAATACTGCCGAGCACAATGCTCTGGAAGTGGCGCACCGGCCGCTGCAATTCGCCTACTGGGTTCCCAATGTCAGTGGCGGACTGGTTGTCTCGAAGATCGAGCAGCGCACCGACTGGAGCTACGACTACAACAAGCGCCTCGCCGTTCTCGCCGAGAACAACGGCTTCGACTACGCCCTCTCCCAGGTCCGGTACATCGCCTCCTACGGCGCCGCCTACCAGCATGAGTCGACCAGCTTCTCCCTCGCGCTGCTGCTGGCCACCGAACGCCTCAAGGTGATCGCCGCGGTGCACCCGGGCCTGTGGCAGCCGGGTGTGCTGGCCAAACTCATCGCCACCGCCGACCAGTTGTCCGGGGGCCGCGCCGCCGTCAACGTCGTCAGCGGCTGGTTCAAGGACGAATTCACCAAACTCGGCGAACCGTGGCTCGAACACGACGAACGGTACCGCCGGTCCGAGGAGTTCATCACCTACCTGCGCGAGATCTGGACCAGCGAGCACGCCGAGTTCGCCGGCGACTTCTACCGCCTGCACGACTTCGACCTCAAACCCAAACCCACCGAGGTCGCGGGCCGCCCGCATCCGGAGATCTTCCAGGGCGGCAACTCGACGGCCGCCCGCGCGATGGCCGGCCGCGTCTCGGACTGGTACTTCAGCAACGGTAAGGACTTCGACGGCATCACCGAGCAGGTCATCGACGTCAAAACTGAAGCAGCTCTGCATAATCGGACTGTCCGGTTCGGTCTCAACGGGTTCCTCATCGGCCGCGACACCGAGGCCGAAGCCCGCGATGTGCTGCGCGAGATCGTCGACAAGGCCGACCGCGAGGCCGTCGAAGGCTTCGGTTCGGCCGTCAAGCAGGCCGGAAAGTCCGCAGCCGACGGCAAGGGCATGTGGCAGGACTCGGAATTCGCCGACCTGGTGCAGTACAACGACGGTTTCCGCACCGGCCTCATCGGCACGCCCGAGCAGATCGCCGAGCGGATCGTCGCCTACAAGACACGCGGCGTCAACCTGCTGCTGCTCGGCTTCCTGCACTACCTCGAAGACGTCGAGTACTTCGGCACCCGGATCCTGCCGCTGGTCCGTGAGCTCGAAGCCGATCTCGCCGCCAGCGGCAAGCTCGAATCCGAACTCGCCCGCAACGGCATCCTCGTCAACTCCTGAATCTCGCATCCACACAGAAAGTTTCACATTCAGATGACCGCAACGATCACCGCCGATCAACAGACCCGATTCGCCGACGCGCTGCGCCGCGCCGACCTGGTGGCCGCCGAACTGCGCGCCACCGCCGCCGAACGAGACCGGGCCAATGCCGACCCCGTCGCCGAGATCGAACTCCTCCGTAACGCCGACCTGCTGCAGGTGGGTGAGCCCGTCGATTTCGGCGGCTCCGGACTGAATTACGCACAGTCGCAGGAGATCACCCGGCGTATCGCGCGCGGTGACACCTCCATCGCCCACCTGCTCGGCTATCACTATGCGCAGCAGCGCATTCCGCACCTGTTCGGCACTCCCGAGCAGGCCGAGGAACTGTCCCGGCAGAACGCGTCGGAGAAGTCGTTCTGGGGTGGCGTGCAGAATCCGCGCGGAGCGTCGGGTCTGGAACTGACCCGCGACGGCGACGGCTTCCGCCTCAACGGCCGACGCACCTTCGCCTCCGGCGCGAGCGTCGCCGACCGGCTGTCGGTGACCGCGATCTTCGAGGGCGATCTGGTGTTCCTGGCCATCCCGCGCGACAAGGAAGGCTTTACGCCGCTGGGGGACTGGGACAACATCGGCCAGCGCCTGACCGACTCGGGCGGTGTCGAATTCGTCAACACCCCCATCGCCCGCAGCGAGATCCTGGGTGATGATCCGCTCACCGGCAAGACCTTCTCCGACTACCAGACGCTGGTCACCCCGCACTGGCAGCTCGCGTTCGTCAACTTCTACATCGGCACCGCCGAAGGTGCACTGGAGGAGGCCCTGGACTGGACCCGCATCAACGCCAGTGCCTGGGAGACATCGGGCGTCGACGCCGCCACCGACGACCCGTACATCCTGGAGTTGGTCGGTGAACTGAAGGCGAAGGTCACCGCGGCATCGTTGCTGGCCGACCGGGCCGGTGAGGCCCTGCAGTGGGCCCTGGACTTCGGACCCGAGCTGAGCGCCGAGCAGCGCGCCGACACCGCGGTCAAGATCGCCGAGGCCAAGTTCCTCACGACCAAGGTGTCGCTCGAGGTGGCCTCGCGGTTGTTCGAGATCCAGGGTGCTCGCGCCACCACCGCCGCCTACGGTTTCGACCGGCACTGGCGCAACCTGCGCACCCATACCGTGCACGATCCGGTGGCCTACAAGGCCCGCGAGATCGGTGACTGGGTCCTCAACCAGCGCGCCCCGCAGTTCACGCTGTACAGCTGATTTCCGTGCCGGAACAAGGGTTTTCACCTACGCTGGTCGGCGTGCCCGTACCGGTTGATCATGATGCGGCAGTGAACGCTGCCACCGCACTCGCGTCCGCCTTCGCGGCGGGCGCGAGTGCGCGGGACGCCGAACGGCGACTGCCGGTCGAGGAGATCAAGCAGTTGTCGGCGTCGGGGCTGCTGGCGATCACGGTGCCGCGCGAGTTCGGCGGGCCCGGCTTAGGACCGTCCACGCTTGCGCAGGTGGTGGCGATCATCGCCGCCGCCGACCCGAGTATCGCGCAGATCCCGCAGAGCCACTTCACGTTCCTGGAGGCGTTGCGCCGCAGCGGTTCCCGTGAATTGCGGGAGTGGGTGTTCGGACGAGTGCTGGCCGGCGGCAGGCTGGCCAACGCGCAGAACGAGCGCACCGGCAAGACGGTCACCGACGACTCCACCACCGTCACCTCGACGCCGGATGGCTTACGGCTGGGCGGAACCAAGTACTACTGCACGGGTGCCTACTTCGCGGACATCCTCGCCGTGCGCGCGGTGGTCGCCGATGAGCAAGGCCCGCAACGGAAAACGCTCGTGTACCTACCTGCCGACACCCCCGGCATCGAGATCGTCGACGACTGGGATGGTTTCGGCCAGCGCACCACCAGCAGCGGCACGGTCACTTTCACCGATGTCGCCATCGATGATTCTGCGCTGCTGGACTTTTCGGGTCTGCTCAGCGAACCGTCGACGTACGGGGCCCGGGCGCAACTGGTGCATGCCGCCATCGACGTCGGCATCGCCCGTGGCGCACTTGGGGCGGCGGCCGAGGTGGTCACCGTCGCCCGCCCCTGGTTCGAGTCCGGACTCGACCGCGCCGTCGACGACCCCTACCTGATCGCGCAGGCAGGTGAGCTGGAACTGTCGGTGCGGGCGGCGGAATCCCTGCTGGAGACCGCGGCCCGGCGCATTGAGGAGGCCCAAGAACCGGCCGGTGTCGCCGAGGCATCCCTGGCCACGGCCGCGGCCAAGATCGCGGCCGGCCGCGCAGCCAGGGATGCGGCGGCCCAGTTGTTCGACTTCGGCGGCACCCGCTCGGCGTCCGGCAAGGCCAACTGGTCCCGCTTCTGGCGTGACGCCCGAACCCACACCCTCCACGACCCCGAACGCTGGAAGGTCCACCACCTGGGCCGCTGGGCACTCGCCGGCCAACCACCCCCATCCCACACCTCGCTGTAGCCGTCCCAAACCCCACCGCTGCGGCCCGGCATCACAATAATTGCGATGCCGACCCGCTGCGGTGGGGTTTGTGCCCGTAAACTGGCCCGCGATGAGTATCCCGTCGAAGGTCCTGCTGCTGTGCTGGCGTGACACCGGCCACCCGCAGGGCGGCGGCAGTGAGCGCTACCTCGAACGTGTCGGTACCGAACTGGCTTCACGTGGGGTCGGGGTCACACTGCTTACGGCGCGCTATCCGGGGTCGGGACAGCAGGAGTACCGCGACGGTCTGCGGATCATCCGTGCAGGTGGCAGGCTCGGGGTGTACCCGTCGGCGCTCGCGATCATCGCCGCAGGACGGCTCGGCATGGGTCCATTGGCGGGCTTCGATCCGGACCTGGTCGTCGACACCCAGAACGGGGTGCCGTTCTTCGCGACGACCATCAGCGGCGCCCCCACCGTCGTGCTGGTGCACCACTGTCATCGCGAGCAGTGGCCGGTCGCCGGACGGCTCCTAGGGTATGTCGGCTGGTTCATCGAGTCGCGGCTCTCGCCCTGGGTGCACCGCCGCAACCGCTATGTGACGGTGTCGCGGCCGTCGGCACGGGAACTGGCCGAACTGGGCGTGGACCCCGAACGGATCACCGTGATCCACAACGGCATCGACCCGGTGCCTGCCGACCTGCTCGCGCCCCCCACCCCGTCGACCGACTCCCCGTCGACGGCGCGGCTGTGCGTGCTGTCGCGGTTGGTCCCGCACAAGCAGGTCGAACACGCCCTCGACGTGGTCGACGATCTGCGGCACACCCGCGACGACGTGCACCTGGACGTGATCGGCGGCGGTTGGTGGGACGACAGGCTCCGGGCGTATGCCCGAGAGCTCGGTGTCGACGACTACGTCACGTTCCACGGCCACGTCGACGAACGCCGCAAACACGAACTCCTCGCGGCGGCCGACGTGCACCTGATGCCGTCGCGCAAGGAAGGTTGGGGTCTGGCCGTCATCGAGGCCGCCCAGCACGGTGTGCCCACGGTCGGCTACCGCTCCTCTGTCGGCCTGGCCGAATCCATCACCACCGGCGAGACGGGTCTGCTCGTCGACGGTCCCGATGAATTCATCAGTGCCACAAGAAAACTCGTCGACGATCCGGCGGCTGCCCGACGCCTCGGCGACAACGCCCGGCGTAAGGCCGCCGGCTACTCCTGGTCGTCCACCGCCGACGGCTTCGCCGCCCTCTGCGCCGCGAACACCATGCCTGCGAGAAGCGCGGCAAACCAGAGCAGGTGAGCGGCCCAGGCGGCAGTGCGGACGATGCCGCTTGCTCCGGTGGCGGCGATGTCGCCGGGAATCCGGTAGACGGTGAGGTCGTCGTGTTGCATTGCCGGAGTGAGCTTTCCGAGTTCAGCGGGGAGATCCCCGCCTTCGACGACCACCCATCCGACTCCCAGCGCGGCCAGCCTGCCGGGGTCTCCGCCCTCTACGAGCGCGGCGTCGACGTCGGCACCCCGGCCGGACGGGGCGTCGACGTCGATGCCGTCGACGGTCAGCGCACCGGCGTCGACGACCGGTGCGCGCAGCATCCGGGGGAGTGGGTCGAGTGAGGTTGTGCCGGTGAACGAATACCGCCGAATCTGGCCCGGCGGATAGATCGCCACCATTCCGTGATCGGGTGTGATGACCTGTGCCGCCTGCCGGAACGAGTCGGGCAGTGCGACGGTGCGGATCGAACCGCCCACTCCCCAGGCGAGGTCGGGCAGTGGTGCGACGACCAGCAACAGGCCGGCGGCAACGGCGAAAGCCGCAGGCACCCAACGTTTGACGGCACTGATCGCGGCGCCTGCGGCGATCGCGTAGAACGGGACGGCCAGCGCCACATACTTATGGGTGTCGCGCAGCAGCCCCGCACCCGGGATCTCCTCGACCAGCCAGGTCAGCACGCTCTCACCCGGACCGGCCACCGCGATCAGCGCCACGACGGCGCACCCGGCAAAGACCTTCCAGACACGCGAATCCCGTTGGTGGCGCCATAATTCGACGACACCGATCGCCACGATCACCATAAACGCGATGGTCGCGACAGACGCCCACCACACGCTCCGACTGCCCGGCACCGCATCGGCGTTCCAGATGCCGCCCAACCCGGCGACGGTACCCAACGTGCCCAGGCCAGGCTCGGCACGCACGCCGAAAGCGTCCACCCCCGCCCCCGACGACGTCGCGTCCGCACCCCCGACCAGCGACGCCACCACCCACGGCAACGCCCCCACCACCCACGCCGACGCGATAGCGACTCCCCTGTTGGGAGCCCCATCTCGCCGGACCCTTCGAGACGCTCGCTCCTTCGTCGCGTCGCCCTCAGGGATCAAGAAGGTGGTCGGGTCCGCCCCCTTCGTCGTTTCGTTGTCGGGGGTCGAGTAGGTGGTTGGGTCTGCCCTGTTTGTTGTTTTGTTGTTGGGGGTCGGGGAGGTGGTGGGGTTCGCCCTCCTTGCCGTTTCGCGCTCAGGGGCGTGCGCGGGTTGGTCGCGACCAAACATCTTGATCCCTGAGGCCGAAGCGACGAAGAAGCGAGGGTCGCGAAGGGTCCGGTGACCCGGGGCACCTGACGCCACCACAGCCGTCACCGCCACGACACCGGCAAACACCGACCCCGACGGCGTGAACCCCGCCCACGCGAACAACCCCGCGAGCACCACCCACCCACGAAACCCGCACGGGCGGTCCATCACCGCGACGGCCACCCAGCCGAGCGCCGCATACGACATCAACAGACTCCAGTGGCCTTGCAGAAGACGTTCGGCCACAAAGGGATTCCACACCGCGACCACCGCCGCGAAACACGCCCCGGCATGACCGGCGGCGGGCACCGCCCGGGCGGCGAGCCGGCCGAAACCCACCCCGGCCAACATCAACCCGAGACCCAGCAACGCGACCACCACGACCCCGCCGTCGACCACCGGCGTGAGCATCGCGAGCAGCCAGTCCTGTGGGACCGCCCGCGCAGGAACCCCGCCGACACCGACCGCGGAATCGGTGACATACGACCGCGGCGTCGACACCGCATCCCGGTACAGCAGGTACCGCCCGTCACCCAGTGATCGGAGCATCGGCCCCAGGATCACGACGGCCACCGCCGCGCTCACCGCGTACAGCTTCAGCAGCAGCGAACGGTCCGTCGACATGGTGGGGTGAGCGAAGAAGCTCAGTGGTGGTAGGTGTCCGACGGCGCCGGCGGATGCCCGGGCTCGTCGTCGTCGAAGTCGGAGGTGGTGATGCCGTAGGAGCGGGCCAGTTCGAGGATCTTGGTGGCGCGGGCGATGCGCGGCAGGTCCGAACCGTTGCGGATCTCCCCACCGTCACGCTCGAACTCACTGAAAAACTCTCTCGCCCAGCTGATTTCCTCCTGCTGTGGAGACAGTCCCTCGTTCACCGGATGGCACTGGTCGGGGGTGAGACAGATCTTGCCTGTCATACCGAACTCGACGCTGACGGCGGTGGCCTCGCTCAGCTTGTGGGTACTGGACCCGACGGTCGGTCCGTCGATCGCCGACGGCAGATGCGCGGCCTTCGCGGCGATCGTGAACCGCGACCGGGCGTACGCCAGGGTCAGCGGATCGCCGCCGAAACCGGTGTCGCGACGAAAATCGCCGATGCCGAACGCCAGCCGGAAGGTGTTCTTCGACGACGCGATCTCGCTGATCCGTTCCAGCCCGCGGGCCGTTTCGACGAGCGCGACGATCGGCACGTTCGGCAGCCGCGTCGCGGTCTCGGTGACGTGGTCGGGCGATTCGACCATCGCCAGCATGACGCCGCCGACAGGCACCTGCGACAACGCGGCCAGGTCGTCGGCCCACCACGGCGTGCCGAAACCGTTGACTCGCACCCAGTCGCCCCTGCCCTCCTCGGAACCGAGCCAGCGGATCACGTTGTCGCGGGCGGATGTCTTGTCCTTGGGGGCGACGGCGTCCTCGATGTCGAGGACGACGATGTCGGCACGTGAGCGGCCCGCCGAGGCGAACTTCCCGTACTGCGCACCGTTGACGAGCAGCCAGCTCCGCGCGAGGACCGGGTCGATCCGGAAACCGGCTTCGCTCGGGTCGATCTCTGTGGTGGTCGGCTGGTCGTACATCGGTGCCTTTCCTTCGCGTAAGCCTCCATCGTCGCCCATCGGGCACACCGCCCGCAAAATCTACGAGTTTCGTTTCCCCCGCCGCTTCCTGATCCCTGAGGTTCCGTCGGCACTTGGCGGACCAACTTGATCCCTGAGGGCGGTGCGAGGCACGAGCGAGCGTCTCGAAGGGTCCGGTGACATGCGCGCATGAGGTGACCAACTCCTTCGCGACGACCGCCACCGACGGCATGGACCTGCGACATCGGGACCGTTGCATCACTGACAGACTGGAAGCCATGCCCGACACCTCACAGCGCACCCTCGCCGCTTCGGTGGGTCTGGTGACGGCCGGGTCGATGGTAGCCAACATCTGTGCGTACCTCGTGCACGTTCCGGCGGGCCGCTGGCTGGGCGCATCGGCGTACGGCGAGTTCGCGGTGCTCATGGCGGCGATGCTGGTGCTGGCAGTACCCGCGTTGGCATTGCAGGCGGTGGTGGCCCGCGACACGGTGCACGGCAGGCCGGTCGGCGAGCTGATCCGGCTCACCGTGTTGGTGACGGTGGTCGTGGCGGCGCTGATGGTGCCCGCTGTGCCGCTGTTCATGTGGCTTGCCGACACCGGTTTCGCGACGACCGTGGCCGGTCTGGCGGCAGCCCCGATCCTGGTGCTGATCGCCGGAGTGCAGGGCCTGCTGCAAGGTGGGCGCGACTTTCCCGCATTGGCTACCGTGCTCGCCGGCGTCGGTATTCTGCGGTCGGTGCCAGTGGTGATCGCGCTCGCGTTCGGAGGTGGGGCCGGGACGGCTCTGGCCGCGGGGACGGCCGGGGCGGTTGTCGCAGCGGGCGCCGCGTGGTTCGTGGTGCGTGCGGGCATCTCCCGGATGCGCACGTCAGCGGACGGGTCCGGCACGGGGACCGGTGCACTCAGCGTGATCCGCGCCTCGCAGGTGCAGTTCGTGCTGGTGGTGGCGGTGTCGCTGGATTTGCTGGTCTCGCGTGGGGTGCTGGGCGCCGACGACGCCGGCGTGTACGCGCTCGGCGCCGTGGCCACCAAGGCCGCGTTCTGGTTGCCGCAGGCCATCGGCGTCGTCTTCTATCCGGCCCTGGCCGACCCCACCACGTCGCGCAGGTCGCTGGGGCGTGCGGTGCGGGTGGTGGCGCTGGTGGGTGCGGTACTCACCGTCGGGGCGGGAATCGCGGGACCGCTGGTGCCGCTGGTGTTTTCCGGCGAATATCGCCCGCTGGTGCCGATCCTGTGGATCTTCGCGTTCACCGGCTCGATGCTGGCGGTGCTGCAGGTCACGCTGCTGTGGGCCATCGCGCGAGATCGAACCCGCGTCGCTCTGGTCGCCTGGGTTGCACTCGCAGTCGAGGGCGTCCTGGTGGTGACGATTGCCGACACGGTGCTCGGCCTCGCACTGGTGGCGGCGTCGACGGCGACGGCCGCGACCGGGGTCACGGTGCTGTGGGTGTGGCGCTCACACCTCGGTGCCGATACCGTTGCCGCTCCGGAGGTACCTGCTCAGTCCGTCGCGACCACAGGCGCGGGCTCCTCATCCGACGATTCGCGCCGTAGCCAGTAGACGCCTGCGCCCACTGCGAGCACGCCGACGACACCCGCTCCGATCGGCACCAGACGCCCCCACACGGTGACCGGCCGGGCCAGTGATCGGGCCCGCGCTACCGCGGCGTCGCGGGTGTGCTTGGTGTAGCTGAGCGTCGTGACCAGGTTGACCAGCGAGAACCCCCCGCTCGGCTGAGTCGCAGGGCGGTAGCGCTCGTCGATCGTGATCCGCTCGTCGAGAATCGTGCCGGTGTCGGGGTCGACGGAGATCTCCCAGGTGCTGCGATGATGCAGATGTAGTGCGATTGGGGTGGTTCCGGGGAGTCCGAACCACGACGCGGGCCGCACGATCACCGTGGGTCTGCCCGCGGTGTCGGCGCCCGAATGCCGCTCGTACAGGTCGGTGTCGGGAACCTCGGCGACGAACCGGATGGCCTCGGCGCCCTCTACCGACGCGTCGCCGTCGTAGCGCAGCGGCACCGAGATCCGGGTGACCGGGTCGAAGAAGGCCGCATCCCGGCGTGGCATGTCGAACGCAAACGCGTAGGTGAAGCCGGTCCGGTCGGACACCTGGAACGGGGCCTGCTCGTCGTCGTACTGGATTTCCGACGACCCGTTGCGCCGGAACGTCGCCGTCTGCCGATCGAGGGTGACCCGGTCGCGGATCGCGCTGATCGTGCCGTCCGAACAGTCGTTGAGTTTGTCGTCAGCACGCAGCGAGGTACCCGCCTGCAATGTCACCTTGCTGCGGCCGGCGGGCCGCACCGCGACGATCCGCTGTTGCCTGGTCACCTCGGTGGTGACGACCCGTGCTGCCGGGGTGTCGAGCGAACACTGATCAAGCACCTGCGCGGGCGCGGTGGAGCGGGCGACGATCGTGTCGTCGGTATCGAGCGGCAGTACCTGCAGTTTGCCGACGAACAACGCGGGCAGCGCGATCGCCGCCGACAGCAGGAACGCACCGACGAAGATCATCGTCGGCCCGGCCAGTTCGCGACCGCTGAACCTGGGACGGACCGTTGCCGGGTCGGCCGAGCGCGCTGCCGCGGTGTCGGTGGTGGGGTCCGGGCCGGCGGGGTCTCCCGGGTTGTTCGCGGCGTCTGACGGCATACCGCTGACCTTAGGGCATCGCCTCGTTTCGTTGCCGGATCATTCGATGGTGGTATATGCGCACCTGCCAATGATCTCCATCGACACTGATTCACCTGGTCTACCTGGGATTTCGTCTCAGTCACCGATCCGTGACCGATTTCCTATGCCATGCTCAGGAACTGCGGCGCGTCTCCTCTTATCGTGGGCGGACCGAACACAACGTCTGTGACCGAGAAGAAGGTGATGGAACACACGCCGCACGTCAGAGATCGTCGGCGCACCGAAAGGGGATTCCCATGTTGATCTTCGTAATCGTGGCGATCATCGTCATCGTCATCGCCGGTTTCGCCATCTTCGGCGGGGCACTGCGCGGCCGGGGGACAGGCTGGACCGGCGACTCCGGAGGCGGTTTCCTCGCCGGCAGTTGGAGCCACGGCGGCTGGGGTGGCTGGGGTGGTGGTGACGGCGGAAGCTGTGGCGGGGACAGTGGAGGAGGAGGCGGCGACGGCGGCTGCTGATCGGCACCCCCGTGGTCCGGGCGTACGCTGATTTCCCGACATGAGCAGCAGCCCGGACGAGCAGGTACAGCCGACGCCGCGGTCGGCGCACTCCGATCGTCCCGCCGGGGTCGCACGCAGATTCTTCCCGCAGTTGGAGGGGATGCGTGCGGTCGCGGCGATCGCGGTGCTCACCACGCACGTGTCGTTCCAGACCGGCGCCGTCGACACCGCCGTACTCGGCCCGATCGTGGGCAGGCTCGATCTGGCGGTCGCCCTGTTCTTCGGCCTGTCGGGCTTCCTGCTGTGGCACCCCTGGGCCCGGTCCGCCCGAACCGAAGCCCCCCGACCCGACATCGGCCGCTACTTCCGGCACCGCATCGTCCGGATCTGGCCCGCCTACATCGTCGTCGTCGTGCTGGTGCTGACTCTGCTTCCCGACGCCAAGGGTGCCGACCTGACGGTGTGGCTGGCCAATCTGACGCTGACGCAGGTCTTCGTGTCGCTGTCGTTGACGGCCGGCCTCACCCAGATGTGGAGTCTGTCGGTGGAAGTCGCGTTCTATCTGCTGCTTCCACTGATCGGTCTCGCACTGGTCCGTCTGCGGGGAGACCTTGCACGCCTGCGTATCCCGGCGATCCTCGCGATGGGAGTGGTCAGCCTCGGCTGGGCCTGGTTCGCGGATACGCTGCCGCTGTCCGACGGCATCGAAACCAAGAACTGGGTGTTCGGGCACCTCCCGTGGTTCGCGGCGGGCCTGGTGCTGGCCGAGATCTCAGCGAGCACCGAAGCGGCCCACCACGATCGGCAGTCGTATCCCAGGTGGCTGCGGATCACCGTCGACTTCAGCGCGAACCGCCGGCTGATGGGTGCGGTATTCGTGGTGGCCTATGGGCTGGCCTGCACCCCGCTCGCCGGACCGACGGGCCTCGGCGAGGTCACCGACCTCCAATTCGCCACCAAAATGGTGCTCGGCGCGATCGTCGCCTACGCACTCCTCGCCCCGCTGGTATGCGCGCAGGGCCCGTTCCGGTTCCTTGACTCCCCGGTGATGCAGGCCCTCGGCCGCTGGTCGTACGGCATCTTCATCTGGCACCTCGCCGTACTCGCCATCGTCTTCCCCCTGTTCGGCATCATCCCCTTCAACGGCAACATGCCCCTGGTCCTGCTGATCACCGTCACCCTGACGATCGGCATCTCGGCCGCAAGCTACACCTTCATCGAAGACCCCACCCGCCGCTGGCTCAACGAGCGTGAGGGTCGTCGGCGACGGTGACGTGAGCCGACGGGCTATGCCGGCGACGCTGCCGCGTCATTCGGTGGTGGTATCCCCGGACCCACCTGTCGACGCCGATTCATACTGTCTACCTGGACTTTCGTCGCCGGTCACCGATCTGTGACGTCCTTGTCGAGCTGCGACCAGGATCGGCAAGCGTTCTGCCGACTATCGTGAGCGGACCAGAAACAACCCATGCGAGCACGAAGAAGGTCATATTTCACACCGCCGCACGGGGCGACCGTCGGTGCACTGAAAGGAACGTTCCAAATGTTCGACCACAATTTCGTATCATTCGTCGTCATCGTCCTTATCCTCGCCGGTTTGATTGTTTTCCGCAGATCGCGCGGTGGCGGTCGCTCCGGGGGCCGCGGAGGCGGAGGTGGCTGGCACGACGATCAATCAGCCAACTGGCACGGCGACTACTCGGGTGGCCGGCACGACGACCATTCAGGTGGCCGGCACGACGATCACGGGGGCAGCAACTGCGACGACGGAGGTAGCTGGGGCGACGACGGGGGCGGCAGTTGCAGCGACGACGGCGGTGGCGGCGGAGGCGACGACTGATCCGCGGTACGGATGAACCGTCGTAGAAATTGCCGGACCCATCCTTGCGCGACGGTGTCGGGCAGCCTACCGGCCGAACCCGGCTAGGTTCTGTCGCCCGCTGTGCGAACGGAGAACAGGGCCGACCACACGAGGATCGTGACCGCGACCAGGGCGGGAAGTTGGGTCCACCAGTCGTCGCCGTGGTAACCGGTGGGCGAGTGCCACGGCCCCGAGGCGAGGGCCACGGTGGCGGCGAGCATGGTGGCGAAGACCGCGACCACCCGCGCGGACGGACCCCGCCGATAGGTGAGAATTGCTGTCGCGCAGCCGATGCCAAGACCCCACCAGCCCGTCAACAGCCACACCGTGCCCAGCACCGCAATCGCGGCAGTGCTCGCCGCAACCACACCTCTTGATTCCCGAGACCAGGTGACCACACCTCTTGATCCCTGAGGCCCGGCGGCCACACCTCTTGATCCCTGAGGTGAAGTGACCACACCTCTTGACCGGTGAAGTGAAGTGACCACACCTCTTGACCGGTGAAGTGAAGTGACCACACCTCTTGATCCCTGAGGCTGAAGCGACGAAGGAGCGAGGGTCTCGAAGGGTCCGGTGACGCCGTCATCATGACGCGACCACTTCGAACGCGCGAGAACCGGCGGGAGCCACGCCGACGCCAGCAGTAAGGCCATCAGTAACAGCCCGACAACCAGCACCCAGCGATACGGAGTATCGAGACCGTAGCGCAGCGTCACCGGTCCCGACAGGTTCTTCGGTACCACCCACCCCTGCTGCCATCCGTTCACCGTAATCTGATGCAGAGTTGTTGTGCCGCTGGAAGTTTCGATCGTCGCACGCCAGCCGGAGTTGGTGCTCTCGGCGACGGTCAGGATCCGGTCCGCCGCCGACGCCTGCACCTCGACCACCCGATGGGTCGCAGACCACTTCTCCACCGGCGGCAGCACCGATGAGGTCGACGGGATCTGTTGTGCCGTAGATAGATTGACGTCGAGGACGCTGAACGCCGATCCGGGGTTGACCGACAGTTCCTGCTCTCCCGCGGTCAGCGGAATCGGGGTGGAATGGCATGGCCGCGCCGTCACCGCCTCGCCGTTGCGCAGAGCGCCTGCCGTGGTCCGCAGGCCGAGCCCGATCACGCGGCCCGCCACGGTGATTCCGATGCCGTCGCCGCAGCCGACGGTGATCACCCGGTCGGGATCGAACGGCCGGGCGTCCGGGTCCGGTGAGATCTGCACATCCGCGATCCCGGCAGGTGCTTTCTTGGCGAAGCCCAGCGCATTTACGTCTATGAGGTCGGCGGATTTGTCGACCCGCAGCCGGATCCTGTCGGTGCGGGTGCCGGGCAGCGTCACTGTCCCGTCGCCGGCGACCTTCCGGGTGATCCAGCGGGTACCCAGGTTGACCGACACATCTGTGGGCGCCGCCGGATAGGTCGATGGTGCGACGATGCGAAGCCTGTCGACGCGCTGCACGCGGGGCAGCCGGATGGTCAGCGTGGGTCCCGAAGCCCGTTCCCTTACTGAATCCTTGTCCGCGCCGTCCCGATCGCGGGACTCCGTCTTCGTGCCGGCGTCGCCGTATCCGCCCGTGTTCAGGGTCTTTTCATCACCGGCAGGATTACCGGCGGGTTCGCGACCGGATTCCGCATCATCATCATCATCATCATCGTCCTCCTTCTTGTTGCCGTCCTTCTTGTCGCCGCCTCTTGCATCGCCGGTGTCATCGTCGTCATCACGGGCGCCGTCCTCGGGCGCGGTCCACACGGTCGCCGGATCGCCGTCGACGGCGGCTTGCGCGGTGCCACGTGGGTCGGTGACGTCCGACGGTCCGTCTGCGACAACGGATCCGGGTTCGTGCAGGAGTGCACGCAAACCGTCGCCGGGGGTGGGCATGAGGGTGACGGCCGGTGAGACGGCCGTGTCCGACGGCACTGACAGGGCGCGGGTGAATACCCCCCGGGTCTCCGGTGGCAGACTCAAACCGGAAGCGCACCTGAATAATTCATCGCTCGAACTGGTGTCCCGCACACACGCCGATCGTCCGGTGAGTTCCTGCGTCAGAACCCACTGTGCGACGTCCGGTCCTTTCCGCAATTCGGGCAGTGTGACCCGCTGCCGGATAGACAATGGTGTCCCCGTCGACAGATCGGTGAGTGCGACCTCGGCGATCGCGAACTGGTTGCCGGCCTTGCCGGTAGCGGTGTGCGAGGCCCGGATCTCGATCCACGAGGTGGATCCGCCCGGAAGGGTCACCGTGAACGGTTTTCCCGGTGAAATACCTTGGGCAACAGAACTTCCGGTGTTCGTGGTAACGACG
This sequence comes from uncultured Gordonia sp., assembly GCF_937858515.1. Taxonomy (NCBI): domain Bacteria; kingdom Bacillati; phylum Actinomycetota; class Actinomycetes; order Mycobacteriales; family Gordoniaceae; genus Gordonia; species uncultured Gordonia sp. The sequence continues at coordinate 39,416 of NZ_CALLZT010000011.1, forward strand.
ACGGTGTCAACGTCGGGTCCGATTGCCCGCGCCGTGGTCAGCGTCAGCGACAGGCCGGTGCGTGGCCGGGTGAAGCTCAGCCGCAACCACTTTCCGGCCGCTGCCGCCAAACCGCCCGACACCCAGGCGGTTCCGGGCTTTCCGTCGAACGCCGCGGCCGTCGAGTTGGTCGGTGAGGTCTGCCCCGGCTGTGTCGCGTCGGCCGCCGAACCCGAACTGGACACCCTGACCTGTCCGGGCCGGTTGTCGAGCAGCCATTGCGCACGCACCAGATCGTCGGCGTCTATGCCGTCCCAGGCGGGGTAGTCGGCGGACGCATTCTGGGTGCGACGAGGGTCGTCGGCGGTTCGGATCGCCGAACTGTGGTCGTCGACCCTGCCGAAGTCGATCTCCCGGTCGGTGGGTGTGTCGGTGATGATCCTCGGGGCGGACGGCAGCGGCTCCCGCGGGTGTTCGGCGTCGAAACGCTGTGCGTCGGCATCCAGAACGGCCGGCCCGAGCGCGGGAAGCCCCGCCCGCACCCGCTGTGCGTTGAGTGCGGCGAGGGCTTCCGGGCCACCCGAAACCCGCGGTACGGACGCGGCGTCGACGAGCACGGGACCTGTACCGCCGGACCGGGCCGCATCGGCGACGGCGTAGACGGTGATCGCGGGCAGGGCGGGCCGCAGTCCGTTGTCGCGGACCACTCCCTCGACGGTGGCCGGGCCGACCAGCGGCCCGAACCGGGCAGCGACCGACAACCCAGGCGAATCGTCGAGCGCCTGCTGGGCGACCAGTGGCCGCGCCGAGCGCGAGGTGTCCGGGTTGAGGTCGGCCCGCAGGACGACGAATCCTATGCCCTGGCCGGCGAGGGTCGCCGCGAGTCCGGGTGAGCCGCGTCCGGACGCGATCTGCCGCTGCACCGAATCCATCGCCCGGATCGCGCCGGGCGGGACCAGCGGGATCGCATCGCGCACCGCCCACGGCGTGTCCGACAGCGCCTGCAGCGGCTCGTCGCGGGTCAGCCCCCACAACTGGTCGGCGAACGGCGCGCCCGGCACCACCAGCGACCGCAGGGCCGGCCTCCCGGGTGGTGCGCTGTGTTGCTCAAGCCAGTCTGCGGCCTGCGTCCAGTACGACGGCATCGACCGATAGGTGCCGACGGGCGCGAGCTGCCCCGTCCACATCAACGACCCCGACCCGACGACGGCAACGGCCAATGCGAGGGCGGCTGCCGACCCGCGCGACATCGTCGGCCGCAGGAATGCCCGCGGATCGCTCAACGGCACCCGCGCCAGCAGATGCGCGATGCCCAGTACCACCGGAATCCGGACGAACGGCTCGAACTTGTGGATGTTGCGCAGCGGTGCGCCCGCACCGTCGAGAAACTCGCGCACGGATTCGGCGATGGGCGAGCCGAGCGCCCCCGCGTAGCCGACGCACATCACCAGCAGTCCCGTGAGCAGGATCGTGACGAGTCTGCCGCGGCCGGGCATCGCGCGCATAGTCAGCCCGGCCAGACCCGCCGCGACGAGCACCCCGGTCGCCAGGACCGCCGCGGGCTGTGTCACCAGCACCGCCCCCGCCACCCGCTCCGGCGACACGAACGGCGTCCACGCGCTCGTCCCGCGCAGCACCTCGGTCAGCGACGACCATTGCGTCGTCGTGCGCGAGGACTCGATGAAATCCAGGAACGGGGGGCTGACCTGCGACATCATCAGCAGCGGCAGGATCCACCAGGCGCACGCCAGCACCAGCCCCAATACCCACCAGAGGGCGAACCACACGGCGCGCATACCAGCCCGGCGGACCGTCAGCAACCACCACAGCAGTGCGACGCCCAGCGCCGCGACGGTCGCGACCGCGTTCACCGCCCCCATCAGCGCGACCGCCGCAGCCGACAGGAACCCCTGCCGCCACAGCGGTTCGTCACCGCGATCGAGCGCCCGGATCACCGGGATGAGCACCCATGGCGCCAGCATCATCGGCAACGTCTCCGACGAGATCGACCCGAGTGTGGTGAGTACCCGCGGACTGAGCACGAATACCGTCGCCGCGACGATCCGTGACGCCGGCGACCCCGCACGCAGTGCCTCGGCCAGCCGCACGATCCCGACGAACCCGACTGTCAGCAGCACCGCCCACCACAGACGCTGGGTGATCCACGGCGGTATGTGTGCGAGGTCGCCCGCGGCGAAGAACGCGCCGTGCGGGAAGAAGTAGCCGTATGCCTGGTTCTGGACCTGCCCCATCGGCGCCTCTGGTGACCACAGGTGGGTGGCCCGGCCGAGGAAACCGAGCGGATTGGCGGTGAGGTCGAGTTTGGTGTCGGCCGAGATCCGGCCGGGGGACTGCGCGAACGAGACGATCAGCGCACATAGCGCGGCGATGACCACACCGCGCGCCGACATCAGGTCACGGTTCTCAACCGGCCGCGGGCACACCCCAACCGGCGTTGGGGAGCATGAAGGAGAGATCAGTCCGCTTCGGCGGCGGAACGGGAGCCGTACTCGACCGCACCCTGAACGAAGCCGTCCTCGGGGGAGATGCTGTTCAGGTCGGTGGCCGGCTTGGTCTCGGTGGCCACGACGCCCCCGAGGAGCACAGCGCCGAGTCCGATGACAATACCCGCGACAGCGGCGACGCCACCGGTGACAAGACGGTTCTCCATGGCATGTGAACTTACCAGAGCGCACCTGGTGTCAGCAGCGGCACGCGTGTATCGGCGTCTCTGTGGTCGATCCACCACGCGCGATCGGTGGCACTCGGTGGCCTCCACGGCCGCAGGTTATGAAAACACCAGGTCGGTGGGTGTGGTCGGTGTTCGTCGATGTGCATGACCGGCCGGACATGACAGACTGGCGGGTATGCGTTTTCTGACGACTCGTTCACCTGCCGGCGCGGTCCGGGCCGCCGCTCTCGCATCCATCATCGCGCTGAGCGCGGGGCTGACCGCCGGATGCGGTGACGAGGGCGCCACGGTCGCCGGTTCGTCGCAGGCTACCGCCACCCGGACGTCCGCGGCGTCGTCGTCAGTTCAACTGCCGAGCGGTTCCGCCACGCCTTCGCTGACCACGCTGACCAACCGGTGCGGCGCCACGACGCTCAAGAACATGACGCAGCGGCAGAAGCTGGCGCAGTTGATCATGGTGGGTGTCACCGGCACCGACGACGCGCGGCAGGTGGTGAACTCGGAGCAGATCGGCGGCATCTTCATCGGCAGCTGGACCGACAAGTCGATCCTGACCAGCGGTGCCGCGGCAAGCATCTCCCGGGGTGCGAAGATCCCGCTGATGGTGTCCGTCGACCAGGAGGGCGGCCGGGTATCGCGGCTGTCGGGGCTGGGTATCGACGCGCTGTCGGCACGGCAACTGGCGCGGACCTCGACGCCCGCGCAGGTGCGGGCGATCGCGGCAAAGATGGGCCGGGAGATGAAGCGCCTAGGCGTGACCGTCGATTTCGCGCCATCGATCGACGTCAGCAACGAGTCCGACGACGAGGTGATCGGCGACCGCTCGTTCAGCAACGACCCGAATGTGGTCACCCGATTCGGCGGTGCGTTCGCCCGCGGGCTGGCCGATGCCGGGATCATCCCGGTGTACAAGCATTTCCCCGGCCACGGGCATGGTTCGGGTGACTCGCATCTCGGGGTGGTGCAGACTCCGCCGCTGGCGTCGCTGCAGAACAACGACCTGGTCCCGTTCCGCCGGCTACTGGCCAATCCGGGCCCGGCCGCGGCGATGGTCGGTCACCTCATCGTGCCGGGGCTGACGTCGCCGGATATGCCGGCCAGCCTCGACGCGAAGGCGATCCGGATGCTGCGGACCGGCAAGGGCTACAACGGGCCGGCGTTCAACGGGGTGATCTTCTCCGACGATCTCGGGTCGATGGCCGCGATCAGCTCCAAGTACCCGATCACACAGGCGGCGGTCCTGTCGATCCGGGCGGGTGTCGATGTGGCGCTGTGGACCACGACCGATCAGGTGCCGGCGGTGCTCGACGCGCTTGAGGCCGCCGTGCGGGACGGGCGGATCAGCCAGTCCGCGGTCGATAAGAAGGTGGTTCGGGTGCTGCGGGCGAAGGGCATCGTGACCTGCTGATTCGCGCTACGGTTGGCCACCGTATCTTACCGACTGGTAAGTTGGGGTGGTGTGGGTGGCGTTTCGCTGCCCCGCGTAACCACGAATCGAGGCATGACAATGGTCGGCGGAACCAAGCGACTACCCCGCGCGGTGCGTGAGCAGCAGATGCTCGACGCCGCGGTGCGAGTGTTCGCCGACCACGGCTTCCGGGACACCTCGATGGATGCGATCGCCGCCGAGGCGGAGATCTCCAAACCGATGCTGTACTTGTACTACGGCTCCAAGGAGGAGCTGTTCGGCGCCTGCATGAGCCGTGAATCCGGCCGCTTCATCGAGGCGATGAGCGTCGGGTTCAACCCGAATCTCCCTCAGCGAGAACAGGCCCACACCGTGGTACGCGAGTTCCTGCGCTACGTGCACGAGAACCGCCGGTCGTGGCGGGGGTTTGAACTGGCGGTGTTCCGGTCCGCCGGTTTCGCCACCCTGGACTCCCGCCAACGCACCCTGTCGCGCGAAACAGTAGGCGGATA
>NZ_CALLZT010000012.1:0-6578 GCF_937858515.1 uncultured Gordonia sp.
GTCAAATTCGGAGCCAAACCCGATACGCCACCACTACTCGCGGATCTAGGTCAGACCACCATCTGGGCCCACTCAACAGGCAACGGCCACCTCATGAAATTTTGAGGCTAGTGCCTGAGAATCACGACCGGCAACACGCTGACCAGCACCAACGATCACCGGCACCGCGAAAACGGCCTCGAGAGGTCCAACTCAGGTCAGACCACCACCTGGGCCCAACTCAACAGGCAACAGCCACCTCAAGAAATTTTGAGGCTAGAATCCATAGATATCGCGAAAGATATCGTCTATCTCTACCTTGTACTGGCTGGAAGGTTCGCGACCTGCATACATTTCATCGATGATCGTAGCAGTATTGATCTCGACCTGCCTGCGCAACTTGACAGGGGGGATTAAAAGCGGCACCTTCTTTAGGTAATTCGCAGAGTTATTGGCTGTCGGATTTATGGTCTTGATTAGATGGGTTGCGGTGGGTGAATTGAGAAACCCGAGCAGCAGTAACTCATCTTCGGGATTGTATGGAAAAACTCCAACTATTGCTTGGTCAAAGAGTTCGCCGCTAATTTGGCAGGCACGAAGTACTCCACCTGAAACCATTGGGACCGCGATTCCGTGTCTAAAGTAGTAGCGCATGTTCTGCAGCCTTGCTTTTTTGTTCGTGCGATACTTGACGAGTGCGTCTTCGCTCCAGTCCATGTACCAGCGAGGAAGGCTAACAAAACGATCGGGACCGCCCTTGCGTACTGGTACGAAGTGTCGGACATTTGCAATTCCGTTAAGGGCCTCGTCAGCATTCGGGATGTGGTCAGCAATCTTTCGAGGATCAACTCGCGCATATCGCTTAGCGTTTCGGGCTGTGGGATCTGCATTTCGTAGAAAGCTGAGATCATTGCCTGAGTAGAAACCAGTAACGCATGCTGCGATATCGCCGATCCTGGTCGGTGCGGTATTGATCAAGTCAGTGGCCGTTCGAAAATCTGACAGTAGGAAGGCGGATCCAATACTAGTCAAGACGGAATATTGACTAATTGAAAGCGTGGAACCCGTCGAAGCCTTGGTAAGCTCATTGATTGAACTGATTCCGAATCGAGCGTTAAACTGGTTCGTCCGACATTTATCCTCATCGAGATCTCGTTCGAATGTAATGATGCATAGTTTTGCGTACCCCATGCCGATACCAGGAAAGAGTCTTGAGGGAAATACCACTAGGTCAATTATTCGAGATTCAGTAAGGAGGGCGTGCCGAAGATATTTGTGTCGGTGTAGGTAAAGAAAGGTTTCGGGCACAATGAAAACTGCACGTCCTCCGGGTTTTAGGGAATGCAGCGCACGGTACATGAATAATGTGTATGTTTCGCGCACGTATAATCCCGTGTATTCACGCTGCAGCTTATCCCGTCGTGCATGATCGAGCCATGCGCCATAAGGTGGGTTGGCGATGACCCTGTCGTAGCTACGGAGGGTTGCGTCAATGAAGTCTTCGGTAAAGAGTCGAATTCGTCTGTCGTTCGAATAGCGGGTCGAGAGTTGATTGCTGAGGTCACGTTGCACTTCGTATCCATCAACTGTGATGTCAGGATAACGCGCGAGAGTCGCATCAATTAACAACCCGGTGCCAGCGGCCGGCTCAAGTACATGATCGCCTGGATTTGCATCGATGCGATCAACCAGGTAGTTGACAAGCGTCTCGGAATAGGTATGATATGCCTGGTAGTTGTCGCGCGCAGATTTCATCACCATTCTACATACCGTCCAAGTCCTGAATCAACTATATGTTTCGCGGTGCTGGTATCGAGGTCGGTCAGCCAGTCAACATTACTTCTCATCCATTCACGCAGGTTGAACCCGGAGTAGTGGGAGATCTGATCGTAGGTTTCGTCACCGCAGAATGCTTCCCATATCCCGGAGCGCTGGAGTGTTCGAAAGTAGGCATTGTTTTGATCCTCTTCCGCCCTCACCCAGAGCAAGCAGCGGCTGTCCTTGTCGAACGCGCGGTAGATTGAAGCGACGAGGAGTAGCCTGTTGGTGTTGCCTTTTTCGTTCGAACCAAATGCGCTCTTGAAGTCGACTGCGAACTGAGTGCTATCGAATTGGAAATGTAGGTCTAGTGCGAGGTTTATTTCACCTGAATTTACTAGCGCCCACACCTTGTCGTAGTAGGCTTTCAGTTCGATATGCTGTGCGGCTGAAATTGGTAGTTCAGATATGTAGGCTTCCACCTCGTTTGCGAGGGCTAATTTCACGTCTTTGAATAAGGGGGGGATGACGGGCTGAACCGTAGATACTGGATACTCAAAGCAGAGCTTGCAGAACGGCTGCCAAAGTTCGCCAATACGTCGCGAGAATGTCATGTAGTCGTATGGCCAGACTTCGTTTCGGGTCTCAACCATGACAACCGCGTTAGCGTAATTTAGCATGAGCAGTGCAGATAGTTGCTCCTCGCTGTCCCACGATTCGGCAGCAGATTTTGCACGAACACCTTCAACTACTTGGCGGTATGCCTCGGTTGATGCCTTGTTGATATGGCTCGCGCGATCCTTGAACTGGGATTCACCGAATCTACGCCGTGTCTCGGACATAGTTTCTGCTGCTCGTTCGCGAAAATAGGCCATGACATCGGGCTTTCGTTCCGCAAGCTTGCGGTCGACTGTGATCACAGTAGGCGAGTCTACTGGTCGATCAGTCGCGGTCGGCTCCGGGATCGAGCCTATTGGAGGGAGGAGGACCTTCTGGCGGGCTGTCGTCGATTATCCGGTCCAGGTCGGACGCTATGCCGGGTCGCGCAGGATGGGCCGGGAACCGAACGCACGGGCCTGGGCGCCGGTGAGTATCGACGACGGGAGGGCGTCGGACAGGAGCCGGCGGACGAGAGCCGGGTCGGGGTCGAGGGGGCCGTCGGAACCGGCGATGACGACGTTGCCGGTGCGGCGGCCTTTGAGCATCGACGGGTCGGCGATGACGGCGACGTTGGTGAAGGTGTCGGCGACCGTGGCGACCTCGGCGCGGGCGCGGCGCAGGGTGCGGTCGTCGCCGCAGTTGGCCAGGTACAGCCCACCCGGGGCCAGGACTCTGTGGACGTGGGCGGTGAACTCGCGGGTGGTCAGGTGATCAGGGGTGACGGCGTCGCTGAACGCGTCGCGCACGATGACCTCGCGGGAGCCGTCGTGGGCGGATTCGAGGACCTCGCGGGCGTCGCCGACGCGGATGCGTAGCAAAGGGGATCGGGGGAGGGCGAACCATTCGCGGACCAGCCTGGCGAGGGTGGCGTCGACCTCCACCGCCACCTGCCGGGTAGCGGGATAGCGCGCCGCCAGGTAGCGGGGCAGTGAGCAGGCGGCCCCGCCCAGATGCAGTACCCGCAACGACGCCGACGGTTCGTAGCGCTGCTCGATGACCGCGACCATCTGCCGCATGTAGTCGAAGTCGAGAAGCAGCGGATCGTCGGGGTCGATGTGCGAGCTGTGGGCGCCGTTGATGGTGAGCAGCCAACCGCCGGCGATCGGGTCGGGTGCGAGCTCGCAGGTACCCGAATCGATCCGATGCACTCCGGGCGCCGGAGTCGGCTGGGTCTTGGACACAGCGACGAGTGTAGGGACGCCGCACCGGTTGCTACGCTCCGGCGCGTGGATTCTGTTGCCGTCGGCCTGGTGGCCGGCTACGCCGCCGACCGTATGCTGGGCGATCCGCGGCGCTTCCATCCGGTCGCCGGGCTCGGCCGGATTCTCGGCAGCCTGGAGCGAGAACTCTACCGTGACACTCGCAGCGCGGGCGTTGCGTACGCGGCGGTGGCCGTCGGCGGCATGGGCCTGGCGTCGGCGCTGGTGACGCGACGACTGCGCTCGATCGAACCGGTGCTGGTGGCGACGGCGACGTGGGCGGTGCTCGGTGGCACCACACTCGCCGGGGTCGGGGAGCAGATGGCCGACAACCTCGATGCCGGGGACATCGACGCGGCCCGCGCCCTGATCCCCAGCCTGTGCGGCCGCGACCCGCGGTCGCTCGACGCGGACGGCATGTGCCGGGCCGCCGTCGAGTCGATCGCAGAGAACACCTCCGATGCGACCGTCGCGCCTGTCGTATGGGGTGCAGTCGCCGGAGTACCCGGCCTCGTCGCGTATCGCACCGTCAACACGCTCGACGCGATGGTCGGCTACAGGTCGGCGCGCTACCTGAACTTCGGCTGGGCCAGTGCCCGGTTCGACGACCTGGCCAACGTCGTACCGGCGCGGCTCAGCGGACTTCTCGTGGTGGTGCTGGGACCGGATCCGGCGTCGTCGTGGGCTGCGTGGCATCGCGATGCCGGTAAACATCCGAGCCCCAACGCGGGCGTGGTGGAGGCCTCGTTCGCCGGTGCGCTCGGCATCGGGCTCGGTGGGCGCACCGTGTACGCGCATGGCGAGGAGATGCGTCCGCAGCTCGGCTCCGGGCCCGCGCCCGGGTCGCAGGATCTGCGGGCGGCGGTGCGACTGTCCCGGCGCGTGCAGACCGGCACGGTTGTCGTCGCCGTCGGTTACCGACTGCTGCGTGCGGTGTTCAGCCGCCGTAGCGCCGGCTGAGCTTCTCGCGCACGGCGGCCTCCGAGTGCGCAGTGTCGGGGCCGTGTCCGATACCGGCTGCATCGGTGGCTTGGGACGTCGCCGTGGTGGCAGCGCCCGACGATGCGCGCTGCAGGTCCGCACGCGTCTGCGCCCGTTTGGAGGACGTACGTGGGCGCGTGGTGTCCGGTTCGTCGTCGGGGGTAGCGCTCTGCTCGACGGCCTCCCGGGCGCGGCGCCGGTGAGTGACCTCGGACCAGATGAAGTAGCCCAAACCCAGCGGTGCCATGATCCCGAACGCCAGCCACTGCAGTCCGTACGACAGATACGGTCCCGAATCGAGCTGCGGCAGCGCGATGACGCCGAGCGAACCCGGCTGACCGCCCGACAACTGCACGTAGAACGGATCGAATGCCAGCGACGTGGCGGCACCCACCTCGACGGGATCGATCGTGTACACGGCCAGGGTCCCGCCCTCCTGATGGGCACCCCGGCCGGGAGAGGTGCCCTCGGAGGCCCGGATCCGTCCGGCGATGGTGACCCGGCCCTGCGGCGGTGCGGGCACATCCACACCGGCACCGCCCTGCGCGGGACGCACATACCCGCGATTGATCAGCACAACTCGATCCGACCCTGCGACGGCGAACGGCGTGAGCACCTCGATCGCGGGCCGCTCCTCGGCCGAACGCAGCCGCACCAGCACCTGCTTGGCCGGCAGGTAGGAGCCGGTGATGGAGACCTCGCGCCATTCGGTGTTCTTGTCGAACGGGGCACCCTCGACGGCGACGTCGTCGATCGGCACGGTGTCGGTGGCCACGGCCTTCTTGATGAGGTCGTTGCGGTGCGTGGTGTCGGAGTTCTTGCCGAGCTGCCACGGCGCCAGCAGCATGAAGCAGGCGGCGGCGAAGGCGATGACCACCACACCCAGGACGATCCACCCGGGGCGCAGGATTGTTCGCAGCACATGCACCACTACAACGCTACCGATCGGGGTACCGGCCGAGGGGACCGACCGGCCCACCGCGGGTGCCGTGCCGAAGCGGTCGACACGGCAGATCGGCGTTCCGCGCGGGATCACCGAACCGGCGGTAGCGTGGGAATCGTGCGTGATTTCCTATGCCGAGAATGTGGCCAACGACTTTCCTTCGAGAACAGCCTGTGTCTGCACTGCCAGTCGCCGCTGGGTTTCTGGCTCGAGACCAAGACCTTCTACACCCTCGACGACTCCGGCAAGGTCGAAGTCGACGGTAAACTCCTCGAAAAGTGTGCCAATGCTGTAGTGGCGCAATGTAACTGGTTGGTCGAATGGACCGGCCATCCGGAGCTGTGCGCCTCGTGCACGCTGACTCGGACGCGGCCCGCCGACGCCGACACCGAGGCGCTCAAGGAGTTCGGGCAGGCCGAATCCGCCAAACGCCGGCTGGTGCTCGAACTGAACGAACTCGGACTGCCGATCAGCGGCTACGAGGACAACAACGTCAACGGACTCGCGTTCGACCTGCTCTCAAGCGCGTCGGAATCGGTGGTCACCGGTCACGCGAACGGTGTGATCACCCTCGATCTGGCCGAGGGCGATGACGTCCACCGCGAGCAGATGCGCGTCGAACTAGCCGAACCGTACCGCACCGTTCTCGGGCACTTCCGGCATGAGATCGGGCACTACTACCAGATGGTTCTCGTCGACGACGCCGCGCGACCGGGATTCGAGGAACTGTTCGGCAACCCGGACGAGGACTATCAGGCCGCCATCGACCGGCATTATTCGCAAGGCGCGCCGGAGGGCTGGCAGCAGAACTTCGTGTCGTCGTACGCGACGATGCATCCGGCGGAGGACTTCGCCGAGACCTTCGCGCACTACCTGCATATCCGCGACACCCTGGACACCGCCGCCGCGTTCGCGATGGCCCCGGCCGGTTCGACGCTCGACAGCGACCTGCCCGGCGATGTCGGCTTCGACCGGATCGTCGAGTGGTGGCTGCCGCTGTCGTGGGCGCTCAACCAGATCAACCGGTCGATGGGGCATCCGGACATGTACCCGTTCGT
>NZ_CALLZT010000013.1:0-13544 GCF_937858515.1 uncultured Gordonia sp.
CGCAAATTCGCAGTCAGATCCGATACGCCACCGCTACTCGCGGATCTAGGTCAGAACCTCATATCAGATAATCTGTTGTCGTCAGTTCCGACGATTCTGCTGTAGGATGCTTTACTTTCAGTGTGCAGCATTGCTACGGTAAGCTTCGTAGCAGATCATGCATTGCTACGAGAGAATTCTCTCATCTGATCTGAGTCAAGCACAATCTATTGCCGGTGATTGGTTAGTTGTTTCGAGACGATCGGTCCTATCGGTACAGTAAGGATTCCCACGCAATGAAATTGGTACAAAAGACCGGTGCAATCGCAGTGGCTGCTGCCGCGGTGGGTTTGATCGGCGCCGGAGTCACGCCCGTCGCAGACGCCAGCGTAAGCACGAAGTACTGGTGGGGAACGTCAACCTGGTATTCGCAATCCGAAGTAAAGAAGCTTCAGCCGAAGTTCCGGCGGGTGACTGATCTCTCAGCAGGAGGCGGTGCGGCGGCAGTTGCTCCGATTTGTGGCGCTATGGCGTTGGCGGCAGCAGTTCCTGGGCTCGCGTGTGCAGCGTTTACTGGTGCCGGCTGGTGGTACCTGCAGGACCAGGCGTCAAAGCTTGACTACGCCGCGGCCCGAAACATGTGCGCCCAACTCGACACCAACAAGGTCGGTCTTGTCACTGTCAAACCATACAGCTGTAAGTGGAAGTAGCGGCGTGAACATTACCGCTTGATAGCGGCTTGCTCGCCAGACACGACGTCTCCAAGCCGAGTACAAGTGGGCGCCAAGTGGGGTGGGGGAGGGTGTCGGCATGAATAGTTCACTGTTGTATCGGTTGGGGCATGTCAGTGCCCGGCATCCTGTTCGGGCGCTGCTCGGATGTGTTGGTGTGCTCGTCGTGCTGTTGGGCGTGTCGATGGCGTTTGGTGGTGATACCCAGGAGGACTGGGATGTCACCGGGGTGCCGTCGCAGCGGGGCGTCGAGCTGCTCCGGGAGCATCAGCCCGGGGTGGGGGATGCGTTTGCGCGGGTGGTTGTGCATTCGGGTGATGGGGCGTTGACCGAGGCCGAAACGGCCGGGCTGCGAACCAAACTCGAGGCGATGCCGCATGTGGTGACGGTGTCGGACGCCCGGTTCAGTGATGATCGGGACACCGCGGTGATCACCGTCGGGTACGACGTTCCCATCACTCACAAGGATCTGATGGGGAATGCTGATCCGCTCAATGAGGCTGTGGCCGATGCTCGTGCGGCGGGGCTGACGGTGGAGATGAACGGGGCGGTGCCCGAGACTGCGGCTGCTCCCGTCGAGGGATATGCCGAGATCATCGGTATCGTGCTGGCGCTGCTGATCATGGTGCTGGCGTTCGGGTCGGTGGTGGCCGCCGGCCTGCCGATCGTTACGGCGATCGTCGGTCTCGTCGCGACCTCCGCCGGCGTCACCCTGCTGGCCGCGGCGATGAAAGTCAGTCCGTCGGCGCCGATGGTGGCCAGCATGGTCGGGCTCGGTGTGGGTATCGACTACGCGTTGCTGGTGGTCAACCGTCACGTCGAGTATCTGCGCGACGGACACGACGTCGTCGAGTCGGCTGCCAGATCGGTTGCGACCGCGGGGCGTTCGGCGGTGATCGCGGCGACGACCGTGCTCGTGTCGCTGATGGGATTGCGGCTGGCTGGGCTGCCGACGTACTCGTCGTTCGGGTTCGCCACCGCGATCGCGGTGGTCGCGATGCTGGCGGCGACGCTCGTCGTTGTGCCCGCGCTGTGCGCACTCGCCGGTGCTCGGCTGACGCCGCGCAAGGAACGCAAGGCCGCCGCGGCACCCGTCGCCGCTGAAGAGTCGTTCATCGGACGGTGGGCTGCGGCGGTCGGTCGACGGCCCCTGGCGGCCGCGATGCTCGCGGTGATCGTGATGCTCACCCTCGCCGCGCCGGCGATGGCCATGCGGACCTGGCCGTCGGATGCGAGTGCGCAGTCGAGCGAACTCACCACACGGCGTGCGTATGATCTGCTGGCCGACGAGTTCGGTCCGGGCGCCAACGCCGAAGTGCTGATCGTCGCCGAATCGACCGGGCCCGACAAGGCCGATCCGGGAGCCGTCGACCTGGCACTCGACCGGATTTCGCGTCAGCCGGGTGTGGTCGCGGTCAGTCCGCTGATGCCGTCCCCCGACAAGGCGATCGGGGTCGCGCACGTGACCGTCGCCTACGGGCCGTCGGACACCAAGACAAGTGACGTGCTCGCCGCGATCCGTGACCAACTTCCCGACGGCACGGTGCTGACCGGTGAAACCGCCTACTACGACGACATCTCCGATATGCTCGCCGTCCGGTTGTGGGTGGTCATCGGGTTTGTCGTCGCCGCGTCGCTGGTCCTGCTGACCGTCGTGTTCCGGTCGGTGATCATCCCGGTCAAGGCCGCCATTATGAACCTGCTGTCGGTGGCCGCCGCGTACGGCGTCATCACCGCGGTGTTCCAGTGGGGCTGGGGATCGTCGCTGCTGGGCGTGGATCAGCCTGTGGCGGTGTCGAGTTGGGTGCCGATCCTGATCTTCGCGATCCTGTTCGGGTTGTCGATGGACTACGAGGTGTTCCTGCTGTCGCGGATCCGTGAGGACTGGCTCGCCACCGGAGATCCGCGCGGCAGCGTGATCAGCGGGCTGGCCAAGACCGGCCGGGTCATCACGGTGGCCGCGGCGGTGATGGTGGCGGTGTTCCTGAGCTTCTCCACCGAAACCGACATCATGCTGAAGATGGCCGGCCTCGGGATGGCAGTGGCGGTCTTCCTCGACGCGACCGTCGTCCGGATGGTGCTGGTGCCGGCGACGATGTCGCTGCTGGGCCGCTACAACTGGTGGCTGCCGGGGTGGCTCGACAGGATTCTGCCGACGATCGATCTCGAAGCGCACGAGGAGGATGCGGGCAAGGCTCCGGAACTGCTGAAGGTGTAACCGTCAGAAACCGAAGCGATCCCGCTCGCCGGCGAACCATTGCCGGACGGGCGGGATTCGCCATTGGTCCATCAGGTGTTCGGCGTCGTCGGCGTGCCGGGACGCGAGTTCGGTGTCTCCCATTGAGAATGCGGCCAGTGCCAGGAAGGCGTCGGCGGGGCCGATCGCGGTGCCCGCGCCAGCGTTCACCGACCACCCGGTCATCGGGGCGAGCAGGTCGTAGGCCTGGCGGCCTAGGTCGGGCCGCTCCAGGTGGGCGGCGACTTCACCGGCCGCCGCCCACTCGGCCAACGAGTACCAGTCATGCGAGGAGAGGCCGGGATCGACCACGATCGAGTCTCGGGCCGCGTCACGATCGCCGATACGGATATACAGTGCGGCCCGGAAACATCCGACGGGCATCTGATCGATGACGGGCCCGGAGAAGTGCGGGGCGACCGCCGACAGCGAACCGTCCCACAGGGCGATTCCCAGCCGGATACCCATACTCGCGACCGGAGACTGGGCCAGCCGCACCCGATGCTCAAGCTGAAAGTACTCGTCGGCGAGAGCACGGGCCCGGGTGAAATCACCCGACATCGCGTGCCAGGTCACGGCCGTCGACAACACCACCATCACCAGGAATGGTCGGCGCCGGCGCCGGGCGTCGGCGAGGGCGATGTCCAGCAGCGGCCACATCCGTTCGGGATGGCCGAGCTGCGCGTGCGCATTCGCGCACAGCGACGTCGCGAGGATCCGGCTGTCGACATCACCCACCCGCAGCGCCAGCTCTTTAGCGCGTTCGAGCATCGTGAGCCGCTGCTCGGCGTTGTTCGCAGACCACAATGCCTGCTGCCCGGCCAGCATCGCGTCCAGCTCCAGGCGGTCGTCGCCGAGTTCGATGGCAATCGAGGTGGCGGACGCGACGAGTTCTCGGCGTTCGGCGAACGGGGAGGTGTAATAGATCTCGTTGGCCAGAGCCAGCATCACCTCGGCGCGCAGCGCGGAGGCTTCCCGCGAAGTCTCGGCGGAAAGCATCGTGAGCGCCTCGCGCAGCGCCTCGACCACGTCGTCGTTCTGGTCGCCGACACCGACCGAGAACCAGGCCGAACCACGCGAGGGCAGAACCCCGGCCCGGGCGAGCCATATCCCATTCCCCGTCCGGTGGGCCAGGCTGATCGCCGCCCGCAAGGGTTCTTCGAGCGCGGTCCAATCTCCGCGTCTGCGATGGCATTCGGCCAGGTCCAGCAACAGCTCGAACTCGTCGGAGGCATCGGCGGTCGGGTCACCCGGCAGTGCCTTCAGTGCCGCGGTGTACAGGCCGACGCTCTCGTCATCCGCGAACACTTCGGCAGCCTGATGAGCGGCGTCGCGTGCGGCCCGCCAGGCCCGCGCCCGGTGCGCCGGACCGGCCGACAGCCAATGGTGGGCGATCTCCGAACCCCGGCCACCGAGATCGGCGAGGGTCTGCGCGGCGCGGGCATGGACCGAGGCACGCCGGGTCGGTGCCGACACCGAATAGATGTGGTCGCGGACCAGAGCGTGCGCGAAGACGAACTCCCCGATCCCTTCCTCACGGATCAGCCCCGCGGCGACGGCCGTGTCGAGCAGGTCCAGTGCGGTGTCGGGGTCCTGCGCCCGGACGCCGCACAGGACTGGCAGGGTGAACTCGCGCCCCAGTACCGCCGCGGTCTGCAGGATGCGGGCGGTGTCGGTGCCGAGCCTGTCGATGCGCCGGCCGATCACCTCACCGACCGCCGTCGGCGGGCGCGGTTCGGCCAGCAACTGCGACACGCTGCCCGAATGCTGTGCGAGACGGGCATATTCGACGACGAAAAAGGGATTTCCGTCGGTGCGGCCGGTGAGCTGGACGGCCTGGGAGTCCGATGTCGCGGTCCCGGCGACCGAGTGCATCACCTCGGCCACCGCATCGGAGTCGAGTCCGCCGAGCGGGATACGGGTGGCGTGGCGCCTGCCCAGCGATTCGGACAACTCGGCAAGCGGCACGGCGCCGTCAACGCTGCGCCAGGTCAGCAGCACCATGAGCTGGGATTCCCCGGAGATCTCGCCGAGTAGCTGCAGCACCCTCAGCGTCGACGGGTCGGCCCAGTGCAGATCGTCGATCGCGATGAGCACCGGCCTGTGCGACGACTCTGCCAGCACCTCCGAGACGATCCGCTCGCGCAACCGGAAGGCGGCGCCCTCGTCAGTGTTGGCGCCGGCGGTGATGGTCGGCAGTTCGCGGCCCCACCTGGTCAGGATCTGCGCCCACGGCCACAGCGGCGGCGCACCGTCGTCCTGCGAGCAGCGGGCCCAGCCGACGAGGGCGCCGTCACGTGCGGCCGTCGCGACTGTTTCGGCGACCAGCCGGGTCTTGCCGATGCCGGCCTCGCCGCTGATCACCACGAACTCCGTCGATCCCGACACAGATCGCTGCCACGCCGCCGACAGTTCGGCCAGCTCGTCCGCCCGGCCGGCGGTGGGCCACGGGAGTACGGGCACGGTATCGGCAGCCGGTGGGGCCGGTGCGGGGTCGGGCTCGGTGGCCGCCGGGGTCGGTGCATCCGGAACCGCCGATACCGGGCGTTCCCAGTCGATGGACGAATCCTGTTGCAGGATGGCCGATTGCAGTTCCCGGATCGCCGGACCGGGTAGCAGTCCCAGCTCCTCGTCGAGAACCTTACGCAGGTCTTCGATCACACCGAGCGCATCGGCTTGCCGCCCGCATCGCGCGAGCGCGAGAGCCCTGATCCGCCAAAGGCTTTCGCGCAGTGGGTACTGGGCGATCAGTGCTTCGGCGGCTGCGGCGACCGCGGTGTGTCTGCCCAGCACCGTCGACACCTCCAGTCGCAGTTCCTCACCGAGGACGCGCAGTTCTTCCAGGCGGGACCGTTCGGCCACCGCGGCATCGCCGAGGTCGGCGTACGCCTCACCGCGCCACAGCGACAACGCGTCGGCCAGGTCCGCGTCGACCTGCTCCAGGCCCTCGGCGGTCATGCCCGAGAGCGTGTCGCGGCGCGCGTCGGCGTCGGTGACGACCGATTCGAAAACGTCGGCGTCGACGGTGCCCGGGACCAGATCCAGCACGTAGCCGGGAACTCGGGTCAGCAGCACGGAGGCGGGCTGACGTGGTTTACGATCAGGCTCCAGGGTCCGTCGCAGCCCCGACACATAGGCCTGCAACGTCGTCATCACCGAGGCCGGCGGATGCTCGCCCCAGAGTTGCCCGATCAGCGAATCCACCGACACCGCGTGCGGACGGGCCAGCACCAGGGCAGCCAGCAGCGATCGGGTTTTCGGGGTGCCCAGGTCGACGGAGACACCGTCGCGGGTCACCTCCAGGTGGCCGAGGATCGCGAACTTCACCGGCCAAGGATACGGTGCGGATCAGTCGTCGGCGCTCGCCCGGGCGGACGAATCGCCGAGCGGGACGAGCCGGGTGAGCTGGGTGACGTGGTGCGGGCCCAGTTCGGCGAGCGAGGACACTCCGAGCAGCGCCATGGTGCGTTCGATCTCGGTGCGCAGGATCTCGATGGTCTTGTCGACGCCGGCCCGGCCACCGGCCATCAGTCCGTACAGGTAGGCGCGGCCGATGAGGGTGAAATCGGCGCCGAGTGCGACGGAGGCAACGATGTCGGCGCCGTTCATGATGCCGGTGTCGACCATCACCGTGAACCCGTCGCCGACGGCGGCCCGTACTTTCGGGAGCAGGTGGAAGGGGATGGGCGCGCGGTCGAGTTGGCGCCCACCGTGATTGGACAACACGATGCCGTCGACTCCCACATCGCGCAGCCGAACCGAATCCTGGACGGTCTGCACGCCTTTGACGAGGATCCTGCCCGGCCACAGCTCACGGATGACGTCGAGGTCGGCGAAGCTGATGGTGGGATCCATTGCCGCGTTGAGCAGTTCGCCGACGGTTCCACCGGTGGAACTGAGGGAGGCGAACTCGAGGGTGGGCGTGGTGAGGAAATCGATCCACCACCACGGCCGGGGGATGGCGTTGACGACGGTTCCGAGTGTCAGCTGCGGCGGGATGGAGAAGCCGTTGCGCTTGTCGCGCAGCCGTGCCCCCGCGATCGGGGTGTCGACGGTGAACATCAACGTGTCGAAACCCGCGCCGGCGGCACGTCGGGCCAGATCATAGGAGATCTCCCGTTCGCGCATCACATACAGCTGAAACCAGTTGCGACCACCGGGGTTTGCCGAACGCACATCCTCGATCGAGGTGGTGCCGAGCGTGGACAGAGTGAACGGGATGCCGGCGGCACCGGCCGCGGAGGCCCCCGCCACCTCACCCTCGGTCTGCATCAGCCGGGTGAACCCGGTCGGTGCGATCCCGAAGGGCAGTGCGCTGGGTGCGCCGAGGATCTCGCACGAGGTGTCGACGCTCGGCGCGGGCGAGAGGATGCCGGGGTGGAATTCGATGTCCTTGAACGCCTGCCGTGCCCGGTGCAGCGACAGTTCGCCCTCGGCGGCGCCGTCGGTGTAGTCGAAGGCGGCCTTGGGCGTGCGGCGCTTGGCGATCGTGCGTAGGTCGTCGATGGTCAGCGCTTTGCCCAGTCTGCGTCTGCGGGCATTGAGTTCGGGCTTCTTGAACTGCATGAGTTCGAGAAGCTCTGCGGGCTTGGGGAATTGGCGCTGTACGGTGCTCATCGCTACCTACCTGTCCTTTCGCTACTGCTCCGGTGTCAGCCAGATGGCCGAATTGGCCGGGATCGTCACCGCCGCCGATACAGGTTGCCCGTTCCACGCCGGGCCGTCGGCCACTACGCTGCCCATATTGCCGATGCCGCGTCCGCTGTATGCTGACGAATCGGTGTTGAGGGCCTCGGTCCACGTTCCGCCCCGGGGCAGCCCGACACGGTAGTCGCCGCGATCGCTACCCGAGAAATTGAACAGACACGCCATCGCCGATCCGTCGGATCCGAACCGCAGGTAGGTGATCACATTGCCGGCGGCGTCGTCGGCGTCGATCCAGGTGAAACCGTCGGATCCGGTGTCCCGGCTGTACAGGGCCGGACTGGACCGGTAGATGCGGTTCAGATCACCGACGAGAGCCGAGATGCCCGAATGCAATTCGCCTTCCCAACCCTGCATCTGGTCCCAGTCCAGGCTGCGGTTGTCGGCCCACTCGCGCGACTGCCCGAACTCCTGGCCCATGAACAGAAGTTGCTTACCGGGATGAGACCACATGTACGCCAGGAAGATTCGCACCCCACACGCTTTGATGAACGCGTCGCCGGGCATTCGCGTCCACAGGGTGCCCTTGCCGTGCACCACCTCGTCGTGCGAGATCGGGAGCACGAAGTTCTCACTCCACGCGTACATCAGCGAGAATGTCAGGTCCTGGTGATGGAAGCTGCGATGCACCTGATCCCGGGAAAGATAACCGAGGGTGTCGTGCATCCATCCCATGTTCCATTTGAGGGTGAATCCGAGCCCTCCTGTGTCGGTCATCCTGGTGACGCCCGGCCAGGACGTGGATTCCTCGGCGATGGTCACCACGCCTGGAAAGTGTTTGTGCACAGTCGCATTGGTTTCCTGCAGGAACTGTACCGCCTCGAGGTTCTCCCGGCCGCCGTGGATGTTGGGCCGCCACTGGCCCGACGGGCGCGAATAGTCGAGATACAGCATCGAGGCGACCGCGTCCACACGCAGACCGTCGATGTGGAACTCGCTGAACCAGAACAGGGCATTGGCGACCAGGAAGTTACGCACCTCGTGCCGACCGAAGTCGAAAACATAAGTGCCCCAATCAAGTTGCTCACCGCGCAGCGGGTCGGCGTGCTCGTAGAGGGCGGTACCGTCGAAGCGGGCCAGCGCCCAGTCGTCCTTCGGGAAGTGCGCCGGAACCCAGTCGACGATCACCGCGATCCCCAGTGAATGCAGGTGATCGATCAGATAGCGCAGGTCGTCGGGACTGCCGAAACGCGAGGTCGGTGCGTAGTAGGAGGTGACCTGGTAGCCCCACGATCCGCCGAACGGATGCTCGGCCACCGGCAGGAACTCGACGTGCGTGAAACCCTTCTCCACGACGTATGTGCCTAGTTGATCGGCGAGATCCCGATAGTTCAGGCCCAGTCGCCACGAACCCAGGTGTACCTCGTAGATGCTCATCGGCTGCTCGACCGGCTCCGCGGCGGCGCGTCGGGCCAGCCAGTCGTCGTCGCCCCACACGTATTCCGACTCGTTCACGATCGACGACGTGGCGGGCGGCGGGTTGGTCTGGCGGGCCATCGGATCGGCCTTGTCGCGGACGACACCGTCGGCGCCGTGCACCCGGAACTTGTACCGCGCACCGCCGCGGACATCGGGGACGAACACCTCCCAGACACCGCTGGAACCGATCATCCGCATCGGGTGGGCGCGTCCACCCCAATCGTCGAAATCACCTACGACCGCCACCCCTTTTGCGTTGGGTGCCCACACCGAGAACGCGGTGCCGGTGACCTCGCCGTCGGCGGTGGTGTACGAGACGACCCTCGCACCCAGTGCCTCCCAAAGGGTTTCGTGCCTGCCCTCGGCGAACAGGTGCACGTCCACCTCGCCGATGCTGGGCAGGAACCGATAACCGTCGGCCACGACGAACTCATCTGTGCCGCCGGTGGCGCCAGGGTAGACGATCCGGTAGCGGTAGTCGACCAGACCCGTGATCGGTACCGCCACCGCGAACAGGTCGCCGTCGGCTGTCATCGGATGGTCGACGCCGCCGATCACCGCCGACACCGACACCGCGTTGGGTCGCAGCGTACGCAGAATGGTGTACCCGTCGGCGGTCTCGTGTGCGCCGAGGAACGCGTGCGGATCGGGATGGGTGAGGCTGCCGAGCCGATTCAGATCGTGCCGCGGTGCCCGGGCGTCGGGGATGTTCGTCATGTCAGCGCACCCGGTAGGAGAGTTGTTCGGCGGCGGCCGGGTTCAGCGGGGGCAGGGACACGATGTGCGCGACGGCCTTCCATGGTTCGAGCTGGACGAAATTGGCTTGACCCCAATGGAATTCCTCTCCACTGACCTCGTCCCGGCCGGAAAACCGGTCCTGCCAGTCGAAGCCGAGGGCAGGCATATCCAGCCACAGCGTCGACGACTCGGTGCCGAATGGGTTGAGATTGACCACCACCACCACTCGGTCGCCGGTCACCGGGTCGACCTTCGAGTAGGCGATGAGCGACGGATTGTCGAGATGGTGAAAGCTGATGTTGCGCAACTGCTGCAGCGCCGGATGGCGCCGCCGGATCATATTGAGCGAGGTGATCCACGGTTCCAGCGACATACCGTTCGACGTGGCGGCCTTGTAGTCACGCGGGCGCAGTTCGTACTTCTCCGAATTCAGGTACTCCTCGCTGCCCGCCTTGACCGCCATGTGCTCGTACAGTTCGTAGCCGCTGTACACGCCCCAGGTGGGGGCCAGCGTGGCGGCGAGCGCGGCGCGCAGCGCGAACATTCCGGGACCGCCGTGCTGGAGGCTTTCGTGCAGGATGTCGGGCGTATTGACGAACAGATTGGGGCGGGCCTCGTCGGCGTGGTCGGCGAGTTCGCGGCCGAACTGCTCCAATTCCCACTTCTGCGTCTTCCACGTGAAATACGTGTACGACTGGGTGAATCCGAGTCGGGCCAGACCGTAGAGCCGAGCCGGCCGGGTGAACGCCTCGGCCAGGAACAGCACCTCGGGATGACGCTTCTTCACCTCGACGATCAGCCATTCCCAGAAGTTCGGCGGCTTGGTGTGCGGATTGTCGACGCGGAAGATCTTGACGCCCAACTCGATCCAGTGCAGGACGACGTCGAGCACGGCTTTGTAGATGCCGGTCTTGTCGTTGTCGAAATTGAGCGGATAGATGTCCTGATACTTCTTGGGCGGATTCTCCGCGTAGGCGATGGTGCCGTCGGGCAGTGTGGTGAACCATTCCGGATGCTCCGACGACCACGGGTGGTCGGGTGCGCATTGCAGCGCCAGATCCAGCGCTACCTCCAGGTCGAGTTCGCGTGCGCGACTGACGAAGTACGCGAAGTCCTCGGCAGTGCCGAGTTTCGGGTGGATCGCATCGTGGCCGCCGTCGGCAGAACCGATGGCCCACGGGGAGCCGACGTCGTCGGGTCCGGCGATCAGGGTGTTGTTGGGTCCCTTGCGATTGACCTCACCGATGGGGTGGATGGGCGGCAGGTACACCACGTCGAAACCCATTCCGGCGATGCGTGGCAGGTCGTTTACGGCGGTCAGAAAAGTACCGTGCACCGGGTTGCCGTCGGTGTCCCAGCCGCCCGTCGACCGCGGAAAGAACTCGTACCACGAGCCGTACAGGGCGCGGCGGCGGTCCACCCACACCCGGTAGGTGCGGGACTTGGTGATTAGTTCCCGCACCGGGTACCGCGTCAACAACTCGGCCATCTCGGTGCTGATGCCGGGGCCCACGCGGTTCTCGATCCGGCGACGCGGTGACCGCAGCGCGCTGATGGCCTCGGTCAGCGTCGCCCGTGAATCCTCCGGTACCAGATCGAGTGCGCGGGTCAGCACCGCGACACCGATCTCCAGATCGTTGGCCAGATCGGCCGCACCCTGCCCGGCGTCGACCTTCTTGATGACCGCCGAACGCCACGTCGTATACGGATCGCTCCACGCGTCGATGCGGAAGGACCAGAACCCGGGCGCGTCGGGCACGAAGGCGCCGTTGAAGACGTCGGGTTCGATCGACGGGCGCATCGCGATGTCGCGGCGCCTGTTGCGGCCGGGGCCGTCGATGTGCAGCGTGACGCCGATGGCGTCGTGACCCTCCCGCCAGGCCGCCGTACTCACCGGAATTAGCTCGCCTACAACGGCTTTCGCTGGGTATAGTCCAGCGGAAACTATCGGGGAGATGTCGTCGATGCCCATCCGGCCGATCACGCGGCCTCCTCTCGGCTGCTTGCGCACACGCCCTAACCGTAGGCGAAAACGATCCAGGTCTCAGCGCGATGACCACAGTCTCCCACTGTGCGGACCCGGACAGGGCAGGGATCGGGCACCGGCCTGGGCTCTCAGCCCGGCTTCTTCAATCGGCGCAACGCCGCCCGCGTGACTGCCGGATCGGTGGTCTTCCAGAACGGCGGCAACGACGCCACCAGGTAGCCGCCGTATCCGGCTGTGGCCAGCCGCGAGTCGAGGACCGCCACCACGCCGCGATCGGCGGTGGACCGCAACAACCGGCCGGCACCCTGGGCCAGCAGCAACGCCGCATGATTGGCCGCGACCGCGAGGAACCCGTTGCCGCCGCGTGCGCTGACTGCGCGCTGACGGGCGGTCATGAGCGGATCGTCGGGACGTGGGAACGGGATCCGGTCGATGAGTACCAGACTCAGCGACGGACCGGGCACGTCGACGCCCTGCCAGAGCGACAATGTCCCGAACAGGCAGGTTTCCGGGTCCTCGGCGAACCGCTTCACCAGCGTCGACGTGGAGTCGTCACCCTGGCACAGAATCGTGCGGTCCGAGCGCTCCCGCATGAACTCGGTGGCCTCCTTCGCCGCCCGCATCGACGAGAACAGCCCGAGGGTGCGCCCGCCCGCGGCGTCGATCAGCTCGGCGATCTCGGTGCGCACCGGCTCGGACAGGGCGTCGCGGCCGGGCCTGGGCAGATGTTTGGCGACGTACAGGATCGCCGAGCGGGGGTAGTCGAACGGCGACCCGGCGTCCAGGCCGTTCCACCGCACCGACGAGGTGTCCGAGGGTGCGGTCTTGCCGGTGGCGGTGACGTCGACCGCCGCGCCCGACGTGCCGCCGCCGTGCGCGGGCAGACCCCAGTTGACCGCGAGTGCGTCGAAGTTTCCGCCGATTGTGAGGGTGGCCGAGGTGAGGATCACCGTCGCGCCGGCGAACAGGCTGCTGCGCAGCAGGCCTCCGACGCTCAGCGGCGCCATGCACAGCACTCGGCGGGTCTCGCCGGCCCGGTTGATCGGTTCGGCGCTTACCCACACCACATCCCGGCGCTTGGACATGTCCTGTTCGTCGAACGCGCCGAGCAACCGGACTACGGCGTCGTGCGTGTTCTCCAGTGACGTCAGCGCCGCAGACCGGGCCGCGGCGCTGTCGGCGTCCTGGCCTGCTCCGCGTACCGGCCCGATCGCGGTGTGCGCCTGCCACAACCGGTCTCGCAGCGAGGCGAACACGGCGTCACCGCCGCTCGGCATCGTCGTCCACTCACCCGTGCGGACGTCGTTGAGAAACTCACCGAACTGCTCACCCGCGCCCAGGAGGGCATCGGTGGTCTCCTCGTCGATGAGCTTGCCGCAGCGCCGGGCGATCAGCGCGATCGACGCCGCCGACAACTCGTCGGTCGACACCGAGGTGATGCGATCGACCAACTCATGTGCCTCGTCCACGACCACCACGTCGTGTTCGGGCAGGATTGTCGCCGGACTCATCGCGTCGATCGCGAGCATCGCGTGATTGGTGACCACCAGATCGACCAGGGCGGCTTTGCGGCGGGAGTGGTTTGCGGAGGAAGCCACGCCTAAGGAGCCAGTCGGCGCGCCCCGGCAATATCGTCCTGGAAGGCAACCGCCGGCTCGCCGCTCTGCGCCTGATTGCCGATGAGAGCCTGCGCAAGAAGCTCAAGGTCACGTTGCCGGCGGTCGATGCCCAGAAGCCTCTGCCAGAAAAG
>NZ_CALLZT010000014.1:0-10107 GCF_937858515.1 uncultured Gordonia sp.
ACGATTCGGCCACGTCCGAGGTCGTAGGGCGAAAGCTCAACGACCACCCGATCCTCCGGCAGGATGCGGATGTAGTGCTGCCGCATCTTGCCGCTGATGTGGGCGAGGACCTTGTGTCCGTTCTCCAGCTCAATGCGGAACATCGCATTGGGCAGAGGCTCGACAACACGTCCCTCGACCTCGATGGCCCCGTCTTTCTTCGCCATATCCTCCGCGATCCTGGCCTGCGATTGCCCGCAAGCCCGGTTGAATCCTTGTCTATCCGTTACGGTGATGACACTCCGTCACCGGAGGTCATCGTGGTGCACTCCCCGGGCCCTACGCGATCGCCGGAGCAATGACACGCAAAAAACGGGCACGCGACGCGCACCGACGTTCCATGCTACGCCTCCCTGGCAACCAGTCCAAATGCACCGATCCAGGCACGTCGGCAGTGGCAGGCGTCGGACGATTGCCACTGCATCCGCCGGTTGACGGCATCGGCGGCACACCACGGTCGTCACCTGGCAGACTTGGCGCATGCAGCAGTTTCTGGTGCGCACCGCACTGACCGCGTTCACCCTGTGGATCGCCACGTTGATCGTGCCCGGCATCGACTTCATCGGCGGCGACCAGACGTGGGAGAAGATCGGGATCGCCGCGTTCGTGGCGATTATCTTCGGCCTGGTCAACGCGGTGATCAAACCCGTCGTGCAGTTGTTCGCGATCCCGCTGTACATCCTCACCATCGGCCTGATCCACATCGCTATCAACGCGCTGATGCTCGAACTCACGGCCTGGATCACCCGCAACACCACGCACTGGGGCCTGGAGGTGGAGTCCTTCTTCTGGGCCGCGATCCTCGGTGCCATCGTCGTCTCGATCGTCGGTTGGATCCTCGACATCACACTCAAGGAAGACCCGTGGCGCTGAGCCGACCGATGACAGCGATCTGTCCGGAACTCAGGAGCCAGGCCCGTGGCACCTGAGTTCCGGATTGTTGTGTCCGCATCTGCCGAAGGAGCCTCATGACCACGCGTCGCCGTGCCCTCGTTCTGCTTCCGCTTCTGACCGCGGGACTGCTCGCCGGATGTGGCGACGACGGTCCGAGCGGTGGCGAGCCGCGCAAGGTCACGGTCATCGGTACCGGTGAGGCCACCGGCGTCCCCGACACAGTGACCGCTGTGGTCGGCGTCGAAGCCGAAGGTGACGACGTGTCGACGGCGCTGAACGAGGCCAACACCAAGATCAAGGCCGTCACCGACGCCGTCGTCAAAGCCGGCGTCAAGAAGGAGGACGTGCAGACCCAGCAGGTGTCGCTGTCCCCGCGCTACACCCGCCCCGACCCCGGCCAGGCGTCGGGGATCGGCGGTTACACCGCCACCAACACACTCACCATCAAGGTCCGCGACGTCGGCGCGGCCTCGAACGCGCTCACCGCGGCGGTCAATGCCGGTGGCAACAACACCCGCATCAACAGCGTCGGCCTGTCCATCGACGACGACGCCGATCTCCTCAAGCAGGCCCGTACCCGTGCCTTCACCGATGCCCGCACCCGGGCGCAGCAGTACGCATCGCTGGCCAAGGACGATCTCGGTCCGGTGCTGTCCATCGACGAGCAGGTCAGCAGTGCGTCGCCCAAGACGTACGCCCGCGAGAGCGCGGGCGACGCATCGGTGCCCATCTCCCCCGGCGAGCAGACGCTCACCTTCACCGTCACGGTGTCGTTCTCCCTCAAGTAGTTCTGCTTTGCAGTGAGTTAAGAAATATCTGCTGCGACAACCGCTTTGCACGTTCACCCGCGTCGGTGTGACTAATCATCACACCGAATCAAACCATTGGGCACGGCTTCCCGAATTGGCACCCTTGCGCGAGCAACCAATCGACGGAACCCCGCTGTTCCATGACTTCGAAGCGAGTACGTGCCGTGCGCAAGAGCCGGAAAACCCTGTCCGCCGGCCGGTGGGTCCTGACCACACTGGTCGCGATCATCGCGTTGATCCTGACCGCCTGCGGATCCTCCGACGACGGCGAGGTCGATCTCAGCAAAGAACTGCCCACCGAGATCCCCGCCGGAACCAAGATCGTCTGGGCCGATCAGCAGAACAAGTACCAAACCCTGTTGGCCGCATCGGGTCTGGACAAGGACCTCCCCTACAAGCTGGAGTACGCGAACTTCACCGGCGGTCCGGCGGTCCTGGAGGCATTCCGCGCCGGCACCGCCGACGTCGCCGGTGTGGGCGATGTGCCGCCGATACATGCGCAGCTCACCGACCAGAAGGTACCGATCATCCTGGCGCTGCAGACCGGCGTCGACACGTATTCGCTTGCCACCGCACCGAAGTCAAAGGTGCCGACCGCCGCCGACCTGCGCGGCAAGAAGATCGCTTACGCCGAGGGCACGGCCCAGCAGGCCGCGGTGCTACGGGCCATCGACAACGCCGGGCTCAAGGTCAGCGACGTGACGCTGGTCAAACTCAAACTCGCGGAATTCTCCGATGCACTCGGCGCCAATCAAGTGGACATCGCTCCGCTCAATGAGCCCCGGCTGACCCGCTACCTGCGTGACTTCGGACGCGACGGTGCGTCGTTCGTCGATCCCAAGAGCGTCGGCCAGATCAGCGAGGGCCTGTCCTATATCTACGCGCGCGGCGAATCCCTCACCGACACAGCCAAATCCGCCGCACTGCGCCACCTCGAGGGCGTCATCATCAAGGCGTATGACTGGGCCAACAAGAATCCCGCGGCCTGGATCGACGCCTACTATGTCAAGAATCAGAACGTCACCGCCGACGACGGCTGGCGCATCCTGCGCAGCACCGGAACCACCGGTTTCCCCAAACTCGATGACGCCCTGATCGCCCGTCAGCAGGGCACCATCGACGTGCTCGACAAGGCCGGTCAGCTGCCGAAGAAGGTCAAGGCGTCCGACGATTTCGACCTCCGCTTCGCTCCCGTCATCGAGCAGGCCGTATCCGAGACCGGCATCAGCCGCGGATCGGAGAAGATCCAGTGACCACCGCGGCACCGTCGAGGAGACTCGGCAGGCATGCGGCACCGGTGACGACGCCGCAGGTCCGGACCGAATCGTCGGCCGGCTACCCACATCTCGAACACCGTGGCACCGCACCGCGGCGCAGGCTCGGCCCCGGAAAGCCGATTCCCGGCGGCTGGCTGCTAGGACCGGCTGTGCTGGTGTCGATCTGGTTCCTCGGATCGGCCACCGGGTTCATCGATGAACGCACTCTGCCCGCCCCGTGGGTGATCGGGTCGACGGCCGCAGATCTGTGGTCCGACGGACGGTTGCCCGAAAACATCCTGGCCTCACTGAGACTCGCGAGCATCTCGCTGGTGATCGGTGTGGTCGCCGGCCTGGTGATGGCGCTGGCCGCCGGCCTGAGCCGACTCGGTGAGGCGCTGCTCGACGGCCCGGTGCAGATCAAACGCGCGATCCCCACCCTGGCCATCATCCCGCTGGCGATCATGTGGTTCGGCATCGGCGACACGATGAAGATCACCATCATCGCGCTGGCGGTGCTGATCCCGATCTACATCAACACCCACGCCCAGCTGCGGGGTGTCGACCTGCGGCACGTCGAACTCGCTCAGACGGTTGGGCTTTCGCGTCTGGAGTTCATCCGGCGGGTCGCTCTGCCCGGCGCAATTCCCGGCTTCTTCACCGGACTGCGGCTGGCGGTCACCACATCCTGGCTGGCCCTGGTCGTGGTGGAACAGATCAACGCCACCAAGGGCATCGGCTATCTGATGGATCAGGCCCGTACCTACGGGCAACTCGACATCGTCGTCGTCGGGCTCGTCGTGTACGGCGTGTTCGGACTTCTCAGCGACACCCTGGTACGTCTCATCGAACGGAGGGCACTGGTATGGCGCCGGTCATTGGGCAGCTGATCGATTCACCTGAGCTGCAACAGAAATCATCGTCTGCCGAGCCGGTTCTGGTGGCCGACAAGCTCACCCGCCGGTTCGGCGACCGCACGGTCCTCGACGGCATCGACCTGACCATCGGGCGCGGCGAGTTCGTGGCGTTGCTCGGGCGCAGCGGCAGTGGCAAGTCCACGCTGCTACGTGCGGTCGCCGGACTCGACGTCGGCGTCGATGGCACCGGCGATCTGTTCGTCGCCCGCAATTCGTCTGTGGTGTTTCAGGATTCGCGCCTGCTCCCGTGGTCGCGGGTGCTGCCCAACGTCACCCTGGGTCTGTCCGGTCGTGACGCCGCAGAGGCCGGCCGCACCGCGCTCGCCGACGTCGGACTCGCAGGCCGCGAACGGGCCTGGCCCACCGAACTCTCCGGTGGCGAACAGCAACGTGTGGCGCTGGCCAGATCGCTTGTGCGCCAGCCCGAGTTGCTGCTTGCCGACGAGCCGTTCGGAGCGCTCGACGCCCTCACCCGCATCCGCATGCACGGCCTGCTGCGCGAGCTGTGCAGCAAGTACCGGCCCGGCGTGCTGCTGGTCACCCACGACGTCGACGAGGCGATCACCCTCGCCGACCGGGTCCTCGTCCTGGACAACGGCCGCTTCGTCGCCGACCGCAGCCTCGATTCCCTCGGCCCCCGACGCTCCCTGCGCGACCCGGAGTTCGTCGCCCACCGCGAGGCCCTCCTGGCCGCCCTCGGCGTCGACGTCGCAGCGCATTGAGTAACCAGCGATAGGTCACCGGACCCTTCGAGACGCGGTCGGCTCGCAAGCTCGCGCGACAGCTCCTCAGGGATCAAGAATCTCACCGCGCCCAAAAGACACAAGACACACCTTGACCCCGAGGCCCACGCAACAAAGACACAACCACGCACCTTGATCCCTGAGGCCGACGCGACGAAGGAGCAAGGGACGCGTTGGGTCCGGCGACCTTTCGACACCTGACGCATCCACCCCAGAACAGAAGGAACACACCCATGTCCACCCGACAACTCCATCTGAACGCCTTCATCTACCCCGCCGGCCACCACGAGGCCGCGTGGCGGCACCCGCGCAGCCAACCGCACCGTGTCTTCGACGCCGACTACTACCAGGAAATCGGAAAGGCAGCCGAGGCAGCACTTTTCGACGCCGTATTCTTCGCCGACGGCCCGGCCCTGCGCAGCGAGGCCGCCTACAGCACCGCCGGCCGCCTCGAACCGATCACCGTTCTCGGCGCGATCGCCGCGGCCACCGAACGCATCGGGCTGATCGCCACCGCCTCCACCACCTACTACGAGCCATACAACCTGGCGCGCCTGTTCTCGACCCTGGACTTCATTTCCAAGGGCCGGGCGGGCTGGAACATCGTCACCACCTCCACCGATGCCGCGGCCGAAAACTTCGGTCTCACTGCACATCCCGACCCGGTGTCCCGTTACAAGCGGGCGGCCGAGTTCGTCGACACCGCCACCCGGTTGTGGGATTCGTGGGAGGACGATGCCGTTCTCCTGGATCGCGACAACGGCCGCTATGCCGACACCGGCAAGATCCACCGAGCCGAGTTCGTCGGCGAACACCTCACCGTCCGTGGCGCTTTCAACGCGCCACGCTCTCCGCAGGGTTATCCGGTGTTGGTGCAGGCGGGCGCATCCAACGACGGCCGTGCCTTCGCCGCCCGCTACGCCGAGGCCATCTTCACCGCACACCAGTCGCTGTCCAACGCGCAGGCCTTCTACTCAGACATCAAGGCACAGGCAAAGGCATTGGGCCGCAATCCCGATCACATCAAGATCCTGCCCGGCCTGAGCCCCTTCATCGGCGACACCGAAACCGCGGCAAAGGAACTCGAGAACGAGTTCAACGAACTCACCGTACCCGCCTACGGTCTCAACCAGATTCGCGGCCTCGCCGACGTCGACCTGTCGGCCCTGGACCTCGACGCACCGGTCCCCCTCGACGCCTTCGGCGAGGCCGGCAACGTCACCGACAACAAGCGCAGCCGCAAACAGGTGGTCGCCGAGATCGTCGCCAAGGAACGCCCGACGGTCCGCAGGCTCCTGCACCGACTGGCCGGGGCGCGCGGCCACCGCGTATTCGCCGGCACCCCGGAGCAGATCGCCGACACCATCGAAGAATGGTTCACCCAGGGCGCGGCCGACGGTTTCAACGTGATGCCGCCCTACTATCCGGGTGGGCTCACGGACTTCACCGAGCACGTAGTCCCGATCCTGCAGCGCCGCGGCCTGTTCCGCACCGAATACACCGGCACGACGCTGCGCGATCATCTCGGTCTGCCCCGGCCGGAGAACCAGTTCGCGGTCCGGCAGGCGTCAGCGCAGAACGCCAGTTGATCGGCACCGACCACGCCGGTTCCCAGACCCTGACCGTTCATTGCCGTCCACCGCGCGCACGGCCGCGTAGCGGGACTGGCATGCTGGATCGATGCGAGCAGTCGTCCAGCGAGTCAGCCAGGCAAGCGTCACCGTCGACGGCGAAGTGGTCGGAGCCCTGGACATAGGCGCCGACGAACACGGCCTCGTCGTGCTCGTCGGCGTCACCCATGACGACACCGCCGATGATGCCGCGAAGCTGGCCGACAAGATCTGGCGGCTACGTATTCTGCCCGGGCCGGATCGGGAACTGTCCGCGGCCGACGTCGGTGCGCCGATCCTGGTGATCAGCCAGTTCACCCTGTACGCGAACACCGCCAAGGGCCGACGCCCGTCGTGGAACGCCGCCGCCCCCGGACCGATCGCCGAACCCCTCGTCGACGCCGTCGTCGACGCGCTACGGTCGTTCGGGGCCACTGTCGCCACCGGACGCTTCGGCGCCCACATGCACGTGTCGCTGGTCAACGACGGCCCGGTCACCCTCATCCTGGACACCGATCCGCGCTGATACGGCGCTAGCGTAAACCCATGGGCCGTATCACCACCCGACGCCGCGTCACCCGCATCCGGGGTGACGGGCATACCGTGGCGCGCCCCGACACCCTCGCGGTGGAGGAACCACTGGAAATCCGGGTCGGCGGCAAGTCGTTGGTGGTGACAATGCGCACCCCGGGCAACGACGTCGAGCTCGCCGCCGGTTTCCTCGTCTCCGAGGGCGTGCTGACCGGAGCCGACGATCTGGTCACGGCCCGCTACTGTGCCGGAACCGGCGCCGACGGCGCCAACACCTACAACGTCCTCGACATCGTCCTCGCCGCGCACGTGGCTCCCCCCGCCCCCGAACTGGCCCGGAGTTTCACCACCACCAGCGCTTGCGGGGTGTGCGGCAAGGACAGCATCGACGCGATCGCGATCCGGTCGTCGTTCGGTGTCGCCGACGACCCACTGACCATCTCCGTCGCTGCTCTCCTGGAGTTCCCCGCCCGGCTACGCGATCACCAGAGCGTCTTCGACAAGACCGGCGGCCTGCACGCGGCGGCCCTGTTCGACGGCCGCACCGGCGAACTCGTCGTCGTCCGCGAGGATGTGGGTCGGCACAATGCCGTCGACAAGGTGATCGGCTGGGCCCTCACCCAGGGGCTACTGCCGCTGCGCGGTCACATCCTGCAGGTATCCGGGCGGGCGAGTTTCGAACTGGTACAGAAAGCGGTGATGGCAGGAATCCCGATGCTGTCGGCGGTATCCGCCCCATCGTCGCTGGCCGCCGATCTCGCCGACGACTCCGGCCTCACCCTCCTGGGCTTCGTCCGCGGCGACTCCCTCGTCGCCTACACCCGCCCCGACAGACTGTCCGCGAACAACGTTGAGAGCCTCACGTCGCCGGACCCTTCGTGACGAGTCGGCTCGCAAGCTCGCGCGACCCTCCTCAGGGATCAAGATGCCCGGCCGCGACGAACAAACGACCACCTATCCCGACACCAAGGCAACCAAACCTCTTCAACCCCGACACCAAAACAACCAAACCTCTTGATCCCTGAGGCTGAAGCGACGAAGGAGCGAAGGTCACGAAGGGTCCGGTGACAATCCGCGCATGACCGGACCACCGCGAAACGAAGCGCCTACGGCCGCGTGGTGAGAATCCGCGGCCCGTCCCCGGTCACGACAACCGTGTGCTCCCAGTGCGCCGCCCGCGACCCGTCGTCGGTGACGACGGTCCAATCATCGCCGAGTACCGACGTTTCGGTGGTCCCCAACGTGAGCATCGGTTCGATAGCGAGGGTGGAGCCGATCACCAGCAACGGCCCACGATTGGGTTTGCCCTCGTTCGCCAGGAATGGGTCCAGGTGCATTTCGCGGCCGATGCCGTGCCCGCCGTACCCGGAGACGATGCCGAACCCGCGGCCGAACTTCACCTCGGCCGCACGAGTGGCCTTCTCCAAAGCGTGGGAGATGTCGGTGAGCCGGGCACCATCGACCATCGCCGCGATTCCGGCGTCGAGCGTGAGCCGGGTGGCCTCGCTCAGATCCGAATCGGCCTGCGAGATCTCACCGATACCGAAGGTCCAGGCCGAGTCGCCGTGCCAGCCGTCGAGGATGGCGCCGCAGTCGATGGACACGAGGTCGCCGTCGGCGAGGACGGTGTCCTTGGTGGGGATGCCGTGCACCACCACCTCGTTCACGGAGCTGCAGATGGAGCCGGGAAATCCGTGATAGCCCTTGAAAGACGGGACGGCCCCCGCCTCGCGGATCACCGTTTCGGCGATCTCATCGAGGTCGAGGGTCGACATCCCTGGTGTGGCCGCCTCACGCACCGCGACCAGTGCTGCCCCGACGATCGCACCGGCCGCCGCCATCGCGTCGACTTCGGCGGCGGTGCGAAACGGGACCTTCTTCTTTGTCCTGCGCAACACGGCTCAGTTGTCGCCGAGCGCGCCGAGAATCCGCTGATGCACCTCTTGCACGTCTCCGACGGCGTTGATGGCCATGATGTGCCCGGCGTAGTACTCCAGCAGCGGCGCGGTCTCGGTGGCGTACACCGAGAGGCGGTTGCGGATCACTTCCTCGGTGTCATCGGCGCGGCCACGGGCCAGCATCCGCTCGACCACCACGTCGGCGTCGACCTCGAGCGACAGCACCCCGTTGAGGGTCTCGTCGAGGTTGGTGAGGATCTCGACGAGCGCGTCGGCCTGCCCGGTGGACCGGGGAAAACCGTCGAGCAGGAAGCCCTTGACGGCGTCGGGCTCGGCGAGCCGGGCACGCACCATGTCGACGGTGATCTCCGACGGCACGAGGTTGCCTGCGTCGAGGTACTTCTTGGCCTCGATACCCACCGGAGTGCCCTGCGAGATATTGGCGCGGAACAGATCACCGGTGGAGATGTGCGGGATCCCGAGAGCCTCGCTGAGCAGCTCTGCCTGTGTGCCTTTGCCCGCTCCGGGCGGACCGAGAATAACAAGTCTCACTTGAGGAACCCTTCGTACTTCCGTTGCATCAATTGACTGTTGACCTGCTTCATCGTGTCCAATCCGACACCGACCATGATCAGCACCGCGGTGCCGCCGAAGAAGTTCAGTCCGCTGGCCGAACCGCCACTGCTCATGTCGAGGAAGACGTTGGGCAACACGGCGATGATACCGAGGTAGATCGAACCGGGCAGGGTGATTCGGCTCAGCACATAGCCGAGGTAGTCGGCGGTGGGCTGGCCGGGACGGATACCCGGGATGAATCCGCCGTACTTCTTCATGTCGTCGGCACGCTCTTCGGGGTTGAAGGTGACGGCCACGTAGAAGTACGTGAAGAAGATGATCATCGCGAAGTACAGCAGGATGTGCGACCAGCTGGTCGGATCCGTCAGATAGTCGTTCATGAACTTCTTCCAGCCCGACGTGTCGTTGGACCCGGCGGTGAGCTGGAGGATGAGCTGCGGCAGATACAGCAACGACGACGCGAAGATCACCGGGATGACGCCGGCCTGGTTGACCTTGAGCGGCAGATACGTCGACGATCCGCCGTACATCTTGCGGCCCACCATGCGCTTGGCGTATTGCACCGGGATGCGGCGCTGGCCCTGCTCAACGAACACGACACCGGCGATGATGACGAGGGCGGCCACGCACACGAGCGAGAATGCGAGTGCGCCGCGCTGGTCGAGGATGGCTTTGCCCTCGGAGGGGATGCGGGCGGAGATACCGGCGAAGATCAGCAGCGACATGCCGTTGCCGACGCCGCGCTCGGTGATGAGCTCACCCATCCACATGACGACGCAGGCGCCCGCGGTCATGACGAGCACGACGATCGTCAGCGCGAACACCGACTCGTCG
>NZ_CALLZT010000015.1:0-4721 GCF_937858515.1 uncultured Gordonia sp.
CGACATGCGAAGGCTGCGGTCAGGTGCCGTGGACAGGAACGGCGTGGATGAGCGCTCTGGCCCCGCCGTGGCAGTGCCCGCAGCGCCATGCTCGCGAACCGCAACGCCCGGGGCGTGTGAGACCGTTCTGCCGATACGACCTGCGTGACGCTGCTGTCCTCGCTGCACCGGCGAAGCTGTGTCATGCCCAGCAGAATCTGATCGAGTTCGCTGCCCTCGCCGACCTTCAGCCGAGCCGACAGTTGCGCTACGGCACCACCGACATGCCCATCACCGAGGTGCTCGACGAGCTGTGCCGTCGATTCGTCGACACGATCGGCTCCCCCGTGCGAGGACCTGGCGACCGGCCTGGACAGTCTGAGCAAGGCGATCCTCCCGCGAGGCAGAACTGGCATGCGACCCGTTGGCCGTTCCAGGCTGGGAGCCAGCCGGCCAGTCTGTGAACGTCCCTTGAGTCGTGACGAGCCGGTCCGAGAATCCGCCAGCCGTCATCATTCGCGACCGTTGTCGGAGTCCGCACTGGCGGAGTAGAACGCGCGTTGTCCCGCTCCCTCCGCTTGATTAATCATGTTTCCTCAATATCATCGTTTTATGACGATGAATGAGCGAGCGACGACCTGCTTCGGTGAAAGTCTCGACTCTGCAGCAGCGTTGTTCCACAGTCTCTCCGACGGCACCCGCCTGGCCATCGTGCGCCGCCTCGCCGCCGGGGAATCCCGAGTAGCGGACCTGGTCGGCGAGCTGGGATTGGCGCAATCGACAGTGTCGGCGCACGTGGCATGCCTGCGGGACTGCGGCCTGGTGCAAGGCCGCCCGCAGGGCCGGCAGGTGTTCTACTCGCTGGCCCGACTGGAACTGCTCGACCTGCTGGCCTCGGCCGAAACCCTCCTGGCCGCCACGGGCAACGCCGTCGCGCTGTGCCCGAACTACGGCACCGACACCGACACGGGAGTGACGGCATGAGCGACGCCTGCGGATGCGGCCCCGACGAACCCCGCGTCGAGGGCGAAGACGACCAGGAGCCCGACAAGTGGTGGCAGGTCACCGAGATCCGGGCGGCCGCCGCCGCGGGTGTCCTGCTGATTGCGGCCCTGATCGTCCGCGTCACCGGTGGGCCCGACGCTCTCGGGACGGGCTTCGAGGCGGTGGCGCTGGTCGTCGCCGGCTACACCTTCGTCCCCTCGACCCTCAAGCGGCTGGCCCGCGGCAAGATCGGGGTCGGGACCCTGATGACGATCGCTGCCGTCGGCGCCGTGCTGCTCGGCGAGGTCGGCGAAGCCGCGATGCTCGCGTTCCTGTTCGCCATCAGTGAGGGTCTCGAAGAGTACGCGGTCACTCGCACCCGACGGGGCCTGCGCGCCCTGCTGAATCTGGTGCCGGACACCGCCACCGTCCTGCGCGGCGGCCGGGAACAGACCGTCGCCCCCGCGGAGTTGGGGCTCGGGGAGATCATGATCGTCAAACCCGGGGAGCGGCTCGCCACCGACGGCACCATCCGCACCGGGCGCACCGCCCTGGACACCTCCGCGATCACCGGGGAATCGGTGCCGGTCGAGGCCGGACCGGGCTCCGAGGTGTTCGCCGGGTCGATCAACGGCACCGGCGTTCTCGAGGTCGAGGTCACCGCCGGCGCGCAGGACAACTCGCTGGCCAAGATCGTGAAGATCGTGGAGGCCGAGCAATCCCGCAAGGGCGAGGCCCAGCGTCTGGCCGACAAGATCGCCAAGCCCCTGGTGCCGGGAGTGATGGTTGCCGCGGCGTTGATCGCCGCGATCGGCAGCGTATTCGGTGATCCGCTGGTGTGGATCGAACGCGCCCTGGTCGTGCTGGTCGCCGCGTCCCCGTGTGCGCTGGCCATCGCGATCCCGGTGACCGTGGTCGCCGCGATCGGCGCCGCCTCCAAGCTCGGCGTCCTGGTCAAGGGCGGTGCCGCCCTCGAAGCGTTGGGCCGGATCCGCATCGTCGCGTTGGACAAGACCGGCACCCTGACCCGGAACCGCCCCGAGGTCATCGACGTTGCCACCACCGGCGGCGCCACCCGCGCCGACGTTCTGAATGTCGCCGCTGCGCTCGAGGCACGCAGTGAGCACCCCCTCGCTGCAGCGATCCTCGCCGCCGTCGACGACTACCCCCCCGCCGAGGACGTCGACGCGGTCCCCGGTGCCGGACTGACCGGTCACGTCGGCGGCATTCCTGCCCGTCTGGGTCGGCCCGGGTGGATCGACCCGGGCTCTCTGGCTGCCGATATCGAGCGGATGCAGCACGCCGGAGCCACTGCGGTGCTCATCGAACGGGCCGGCGCCCTGATCGGGGCGATCGCGGTGCGCGACGAACTTCGTCCCGAAGCCCGCGACGTCGTCGCGGGGCTGCGCCGCGACGGTTACACCGTGGCGATGCTCACCGGCGACAACGAGCGCACCGCACGAGCGTTGGCCACCGATGTCGGTATCGACGAGGTGCACGCCGATCTGCGTCCGGAGGACAAGGCCCGCATCATCGACACCCTCCGCGGTACACGGCCGACGGCGATGGTCGGCGACGGTGTCAACGACGCCCCTGCCCTGGCCACCGCCGATCTGGGGATCGCGATGGGCGCGATGGGCACCGACGTGGCCATCGAGACCGCCGACGTCGCCCTGATGGGTGAGGACCTGCGGCATCTACCTCAAGCCCTGCAGCATGCCCGCCGATCACGAACGATCATGTTGCAGAACGTCGGCCTCTCGCTCGCGATCATCACCGTCCTGATGCCCCTGGCCCTGTTCGGTGTGCTCGGGTTGGCGGCGGTTGTCCTGGTTCACGAGGTCGCCGAGATCGTTGTGATCGCCAACGGGGTCCGCGCCGGCCGCGCCCACGCCCTCACCGAGGCACCACCATCGACAAAGATGCCGGAACCGGCCACCGGAGCCCGGCTATGACGCCGGATGACAGCTCTGTCGCACCCTCGGTGGCCGGGGCCGGGCAGGGTCGCAGACGCGGCAGTCTCGTCGTACTCGCCGGCGCGCTGGCTGCTCTCGCGCTGATCCTCGACCCGGTGGCCCGCGACGCGCTATCTGACGGGCGGGCACTCGATCTCGGTCTGCTGCAACTGCGCCTGACCTACAACACCGGGGTCGCATTCAGCCTCGGCGACCAGCTCCCCACCGCCGTCGTTCTCACCGTCACCGCGGCCATCACCGCGACGATCGGTGTGTACGCCTGGCGCACCGCACCCGACAGTCACCCGCTCCAGACCCTCGGATTCGCCGCGATCGTCGCCGGCGCCACCGCCAACGTCATCGACCGCTTCCTCGACGGCACAGTCACCGACTATTTCCACACCGGATGGTTTTGCCACCTTCAACCTCGCCGACACCTACATCACCTGCGGTGTCGTCCTCGTCCTCGTCGCACTGTTCCTCGAATCCACCAGTAAGGACCCCACGCCATGAGCCGAATGCCCGCTTCTCTACGCACGGTCTACATCGCGGAAATGGCCGCTGCCCGCCACACCGACGACGACGCCGGGCGCTGGCACCACCTCGAACGCGCCCACATCCTGTCCCAGCCGTATCCGTGGCCGCACACCCGCAACCACCTCGCCATGCTCGGCCTCGCCCTGCGCCAGCGCGACCGTCGTGAGGCTCTCGGTCAGATGGTGCGAATCATCGTCACTGCTCCCGGGTTCGCGCTGGGCCGCTACCCGACGGGAACACCGGACGGACTGCAGCTGGGCTGATGACCCCGATGCCGATCCCCGCCGATCTGGCCGCGATGCTCACTCGGCCCGCCTGAGACCGCGTCGCTCGCAGCAACTGTGCCGCACCGAAACGACACCTCCGGCTAGTTGACCGGCCTCCTGCACTGTTTCTGCACCGTCCGCCCTCCTCGGCTCGACAGCACCGGTCAAAGAGCAGCTCCGCGCATGCGCTGCGCACCACGGATAACGTGTGCCGACGGGCAATGGCGCGGTACCTCAGAGTCGCAGAGCTCGACTTCCCTCACACTGCCGAGTCGAGGTGAACGAGTCCTGCGACCTGACTTCCCCTCCTTCGGGAAGGGAAGAACCTTCTCCGTCATGCTACGAGGAAAGCCCGGGACCGGCACGGGCACGTGCGCGTTGCCTTTGATGCACAGGCTGCGGGTCAGCGGGACCGAAGAATGCGCCAGGGAAGCTGGGCGGCATTGACCCTGTACTCGGGTACAGGGTTGAGAATGTGTGGATGCGAACCGGTGAGCTGGCAGCCAGGGCGGGAGTCAACGCGCAGACCCTGCGCTACTACGAGCGTCGCGGCCTGCTCGCGCGACCGGCCCGGTCCCCGTCGGGCTACCGCAGCTATCCCGACGACGCGGTCGCGGTGGTCCGGTTCGTCAAACGATCCCAGGAGCTGGGGTTCACCCTCGACGATGTCGCCGAACTGCTGAACCTGGCAGACGGCGGCCCCGACGACTGTGACACCGCCCGCGCCTTGACTGAATCCCGTGCCGCCGAGCTGGAACGCCGTATCGCCGACCTGCAGCGCATGCACGGCTCGCTGACCGAACTGATCGCGACATGCGGGCTGCCCCGCAACCACCGGTCCTGCCCGGTCCTGTCCTCGCTACACGAAGGAGACCACCCGTGAAACTGGACATTCTCCAGGTCCCCGACTGCCCCAACGTGGCGGTGCCCGAGCGGCGTATCCGGCAGGCCACCGCCGGCGAGCCGGTGCAGCCGGAGATCACCCTCCGCGTGATCGACG